>NZ_JBNNOB010000050.1:0-23963 GCF_050274375.1 Sphingomonas sp. NPDC019816 | reverse complement strand
CGCCTCCCTCCCGCCCTACCGCGCCCCCGACGCCGGCCGCCGCCTGGCGCGCGAGGCGCGCGCCGGCACGCGTACACTCTCGGTCACCGAACGCCGCCTTGCTGCGCTGACCGCCGGCGCGGTGCGCGTGTTCGAGGAAATCTGCACGCTTGCCCGCCTCAACCGTGGCCGTGTCTTCCCGAGCTACGACTGGCTCGCCGAGGCGACGGGCCTCGGTCGTGCGACCATCGCCCGCGCGCTGGTGCTACTCGAGGCGGCGGGCTTCCTCGTCCGCCAGCGTCGCTTCACCCGCGACGAGGGCCAGGGGATGGGGGCAGGGGGGGGGGGCCGCTATCGCCAGACCTCCAACGCCTATCGCGCGCTACTGCCGGCGAGCGTGCGCGCTTATCTGCCGCGCTGGATGCAACCGGCTCCGCTGCCCGACGATGTCATCCAGCAGGAGGCCGACCGGCAAGAAGGGGAGGCGACGATGCGCGCGAGCCTCAGTTGCCGCGAACTCGCGCAGGTCACGGTGGGCGGTGCGCTCGGTCGCATGCTTGCGCGCCTCGGTGCGCAGATCGATGCAACCTGCGGGTCTCAAAACGAGCCTCAACCGCTTACCAATTCAATCTGATCATGGTTCATAAAGCGTTGGCCTAGCCGGCCAACACGTCCCGCCTGACGGCAAGGACACAGAAAAGGCAGACACAAAACCGCCCATAACTAAGAATCCCACTGCGGGAGTGCCGGCTACGCCGTCACATGCTCCCTAGAAGGAGCAAGCGGTTGCCGACGGTGATTCCTTCGCCAGGTCGGGAATACGCACTGTGCAACATGTCGACCACTTGCCACGTCGCCATGTCGACATGTAGGGTAGTGGCCATGCCAGTCATCGCGATCATCAGCCAGAAGGGGGGCGCGGGGAAGACGACGCTCGCCATCCACCTTGCCGCCGCGGCGCAGGATGCGGGGCGCGTCGCGCTCATTATCGATACCGACCCGCAGGCCACCGCGAGCCAATGGGCCGCGTGGCGCGGCGATATGCCGCCCGAGGTGATCGACAGCCCGCCCCCGCGCCTCGCCGCCAAGGTCGCCGCGGCACAGAGCCAGGGTGCCGAGCTGATCGTCATCGACACACCGCCCCATGCCGACAGCGCGGCCCGCGCTGCGGTCGAGGTCGCTGACCTGGTGCTGATCCCGTGCCGCCCGAGCGCCTTTGACCTCTCGGCGATCCAGACCACCGCGAAGCTCGTCCAGCTGCTGAAGAAACCGGCCTATGTCGTCTTTACCGCCGGCAACCCCAACGCCCCGCGCGTCTACGAAGAGGCCGGCGAACTGGTCGAAGGCTTCGGCACGCCGCCCTGTCCTATCCAGATCCCCGACCGTGCCGCCTATCGCCACGCCAGTGGGGAAGGGCGTACTGTCATGGAATACGAACCCGCCGGCAAGGCCGCCGACGACATCCGACAGATCTACACGTGGACATGTCGACAGATCGGCTTGCCCACCCCCCGCAAATCCACGTCCAAGAAAGCCGCCGCATGAGCCGCAAACCCAGCTTCGCCAATCTGCGCAGTGCCGCGCCGACGCCCCAGGCTCCGATCGCCGCCCCTGCTGAGATCGCCCCCACGCAGTCGGCCACTCCGGCGAGCCGCCAGGGCCGCAAACAGATCGCCGGCTTCTTCAGCCCCGAAATGTCCTTCGCCATGCACACGCTGGCGCGGCGTCAGGGACGGAGCCTGCAGGCATTGATGGCCGAGGCGTTCAACGACGTGCTGCGCAAGCATGGCGAGAGCCCGATCGGGGATTGAAGGCATCCTGTTGGGATGGCCACAGACCGGCATCGCTCGACGCCACCGTTACAACACTCTACCGGTACAGCCGGCCACGCCACGGCTTCATGGATACAATAATGCCTTCCATCTCGTTCATCGTTTGTACCATTGAACATTCGGGCCGGGAAACCCGGCTGATCGAGGTTATCGATAATCTCAAGCGACAGACGATCGCACAAAGCGAGATCGTCGTGGTTTGGCAGGGACTTGATCACAGCAAAGTCCCGGAATTTCCAGGCGTCCGTGTCCTTCCCGTTTCTTTTTTCAGTTCGTCGCAGGCGCGAAATTATGGCGCTGCACATACGCAGTATGACATACTGTGCTTTCTTGACGATGATACTTATCCTGTCTCCCCAAATTTTTCCGAAGATATTATCAGGTTGATGGATGAGCGTCAGCTGGATTTCGTGACCTGCAACATCTCTTCAAGCGGGGCGATCATGGCCGGAGAAGCGACAGATCGCGATGTCACGATGGATCGTAAGTCGATCATCCCACATATGTGGGAGCCGGGCATGACGATTAGTCGTCACGCTTTCCATAAGGTTCGGTTTGACCCGAGGATTGGGATCGGTTGCATCCATGGATCAAGTGAAGGGTTTGATCTTGGCTACCGCCTGTTGGCCGCCGGCTTTCGCGGTCAGCGGATCGCATCAATGCTAATCGATCACCCGCCACTGGCGACGGTGGACAACTATCAGGTCGAGCGAGCCTTCTATTATTCCCTGGGCAACGGCTCGGTCCTGATCCAGCATAGGTATTACCGGACCTATGCCTGGCAGATTGCCAAGACGATTGCTCGCCTATTCGTATCAATCCTGCGCGGCGACCGCAGCCGGGCGAAGGCTTCGTTGGTCCGAACGCTTTGCATGATCGCAGGACCACTGATACCCCGCCGCCCTGCGCGAATACTACCCCTTTCAAGCGTTCGCGCAGTAGCTCTTGACGACGTAAGCTCTGTCGCATGAACACCTCACCGCTGAAGAGATGGCGGCCAGGACGCCAGCGCACCGTATCGGTCAGTGACCTTTCGTTTTTGGTCGCCCTGGCCGTTATTGTATTGGTTTGTATGCTGGGTGGAGGGTCGTCGCGGCCGGATGTCATGTCGCTGCTATATCTGCGGCCGATCGTCGTCATCGGGATAACGGTGATGATCATTGCGCGCGGCCATGAAGTTGTATGGTCGGCGATCCGCGTTCCACTCGCATTATTAGGGGCGATCGCCCTTATCATGACGCTGCAGCTCGTACCGCTGCCGCCGTCGATCTGGGCCATGCTTCCTGGGCATGGCGACGTCGCAGCACATCTTGCACGTGTCGGGATGGCTGACACCTGGCGTCCGCTGTCAATGATGCCGGAGCTAACGGTCAACAGTCTGGTGGCGCTGCTACCACCTCTGGCGATCCTGATCGGTGTGGCGGGCTCACGTCGCGCCGAGCGGACGGCTATGGTCTATGTTATCGTCGCGATCGCAATCGTTAGTGCGGTGCTTGGGATAGTTCAGCTTGTCACTGGGCAAGGCTATTTCTATCAAAATGCTGACAGCACGCTACCGATTGGTCTGTTTACCAATCGCAATCATCAAGCTGCATTGCTGACGATCAGCCTGCCGGCTTTACGACTTCTATCGTTGGTTCCGCGCAAGACACTGTCCGGTCACCTATTCCAACAAGGTGTGTGCGGTGCGCTGGGTATGTTCTTCCTCCTTGTGATCCTGCTGACTGGATCACGCTCGGGTATAATGCTTGCGGTGCTGGGGATGGGTATCGCCGCCTTTATGGTACCGCGATCGCAATCGAGGCGGTCATCGGAAGGCCGCGGACGTCGGGCGCCCTATCGTTGGTACCGCAAAGCCGTACTGCCGCTCGTGATCGTGCTGGTCCCCTTGTCGATCATTGGGTTGGCTTATGTTTCGGGACGAGCCGTATCAATCAATCGTTTCCAGCAGGTGGACGCGGTGCTGGCCGATCAGCGGATCGCCTTTGCACCGCTCACCTGGCAACTGGCGCGCAACTTCTTCCCGTTAGGGGCAGGATTCGGCGCCTTCGATCGAGTATATCGTCTTCACGAGCCCGACTGGGCGCTCCATCAGACTTTTTTCAACCATGCTCACAATGATTTGATCGAAGCTATTATCACGGGCGGGTTGCCTTTTATGATCGTGATTGGGCTGTTCATTTTTTGGATGGCACGGGCGCTATACTCAATAATTCGATTTTCTGCCGAAGTCACCGCAAAGAATGAGGCTATGTTTCTATCTATAGTATTTGTATCTTTGCTGATAGCTAGCTTGTTCGACTATCATTTGCGTACGCCGTTGCTCGCTGTTGTTTTAGCTTATGCTAGCGCAGCCGCTGCTATGCTAAAGAATGCCAATACGCTATTGAGACGGGCGGGCTGAGGTCTATGGCAGGATAATGACGCTTTACCGGAAACACGGCACCGGGTATCGGTCACGCATATTCGGTCGGCAAAGTAGGTAACTGGCTCGGAATGCGTGCATCAATAATGTGTATCGGCGTCGTGGCCCTGACACTTTCCGGTTGTGCTGGTGAGCGTCTTGTCGGCCGATCCGACCTCCAGGTCGTACAAAATACCACACTTCCAGCCCCCGATGTGCAGGATCTGATCCAGCAGCGTCGGGCTTATGTCGTTGGCCCCTATGATACGATTGACGTTAATGTTTACGGTGTACCCGAGCTAAGCCGTACCGTCGGGATCGATGCCAGCGGGGCAATGACGTTGCCTCTGATCGGTGAGATGAATGCTGCCGGTCTCGGCACCTCGGAACTCAGCCGGATCATCGCCGGTAAGCTGCGCCGCTATGTCCGCGATCCCCAGGTGACTGTCACCGCGAGTAAGGTTAGCCAAAGCTTTACCGTGGACGGGCAGGTCAAGACACCGGGCCAATATCCCATCGCCGGACCGATGACGTTGATGCGGTCCGTCGCCCGTGCCGAAGGCGTGACGGATTACGCGGACACCAATTACGTCGTGGTATTCCGTCAGGTAAAAGGCAAGCAAATGGCCGCGCTCTACGATCTGCGGGCCATCAGGCAGGGCATTTATGCCGATCCCGAAATCTACGCAAACGACATCGTCTATGTCGGAGAATCGGCAGGTCGCCGTCTGTTCCAAGCTGCTATTCAGGGTGGAACGCTGCTGTCCGCTCCGCTGATCGCCATTCTCAGGTAAGGTTATTATCGATGCATTCGGCAACCATACGTGAGCGTGGGGAGGGCGTGCGCCACCCGCAGCAGGACAATCGCGGCGATGTTATCGCGCCGACGATGGTAACCCAAGTGATGGCCATAGCCCGACGCCGCCTATGGCTGATCTTGGGGTGTGTGGCGGTTATCTTCTTCATTGGGCTGATCGCCAGTCTACTGGCGACGCCGCAATATACGGCGCAGGCCACGCTGGAGATTCAGCGTGAGACCCAGACCGTTGCGGACGTCGACAACACGCGTGCGCCTCCCTCTGCGATGGACATGGAATTTTACGAAACGCAATATGGTTTGCTAAAATCAGAGTCCCTTTCCCAGCGGGTGGCGGCATCAACTCGCCTGTCCGACAACCCGCGTTTCTTCGAGGTTTTTGGCGTTCGTCGTGCCGCCGACTGGTTCGACAACGGCCGAGTGAAGCCGGGTGCCTCGACGCGAGAGCAGCGGATCCGGGTGGCGGGCGATATTCTGCTCAAGCATTTCAAGGTCGAGCCCGAGCGGCAGTCCCGTCTTGTCGAGATCAGTTTTACCGGTCCCGATGCGGTAATGTCGGCACAGATCGTCAATGCATGGTCGACGAACTTTGTCGAGGCGACGCTGGAACGGCGCTTTAACGCCAATTCCTATGCCCGGAAGTTCCTGCAGGATCGCCTGGAGCAACTGCGGACCCGTATCGATGCCTCGGAGCGGCGACTTGTCGATTATGCCTCCTCGCAAGGAATCGTGAATCTTCCTGCTGAAACCAGCAGCAACGGCACATCTTCACCGGAGCGATCGCTTGCTGCCGATGATTTGTCAGCGCTCAATCGCGAAGCGGCGCAGGCAACCGCGGATCGTATCATGGCCGAAAGCCGGCTTGGCAGCGCAAACGGGCAGGTCGCGGAAGCGCTCACCAACCCGACGGTGTCGTCGCTACGACAGCGCCGTGCGGAGCTGGGAACCGAATATGCGAAGTTGATGCAGCAGTTCGAACCGAGCTATCCGCCAGCAAAGGCGCTACAGACGCAAATCGCGCAGATCGATCGATCGATCGCAAGCGAAGTGGGCCGTGTAACCGGCACCCTGCGTCAATCTTATGATGCAGCTTTGAAGCGTGAGCAGGCGCTGCAGGGAAAAGTCGATCAGCTGAAGTCCGGCGTTCTGGATCTCCGCCGGCGTAGCATCGAATATAACATTATTCAGCGTGATGTAGACACCAATCGTCAACTATACGATGCCCTATTGCAGCGATTCAAGGCAATCGGTGTCGCCGGTGGTGTTGGTGCCACAAACATCTCAGTCGTTGATCAGGCGGAAGTGCCCGGCGCACCGTCAAGTCCGCGAATCGTCTTCAATCTTCTGCTGTCGACGCTGATTGGTCTACTCGTTGCTGCGGCTGCAGCCTATGTCGCCGAGCAAATCGACCAGGGCATTACGGATCCCGGCGAAGTGGAAAGCGTACTTAACCTTCCGCTTCTCGGTACCGTGCCCAAGGTTACGGATGGCGATCCGATCGCTCTTCTGCGTGACCGCAAGTCCATGCTGGCGGAAGCATATATTTCGCTGCGGACGAACCTCGCCTTCTCCACCACGCATGGTGTTCCTCGCACGATCGCCGTCACGAGCTCGCGGCCGGCGGAGGGTAAGTCGACGACGAGCTTCGCGCTCGCGCATGGGCTCGCCCGTAGCGGACGCCGCGTCGTCTTGATCGACGGCGACATGCGCTCGCCTTCGGTTCATCACGAAGCCGGCATCGTCAATCAGTTCGGGTTAAGCAATCTGCTGGCTGGGCAGGACAATCTGGCCGATATGGTTCATCAGACCAATGACATGGACGGTCTGGCAGTCATCACCGCTGGTCCGATTCCGCCCAGTGCGCCCGAATTGCTCTCCGGTGATCGTTTCCCGCAATTGCTGCAGCGTATCGGCGAGGAATTCGATCATATCATCATCGATATGCCGCCAGTCATGGGGTTGGCGGACGCCCCCCTTATCGGCAGCATAACGGAGGCGGTCGTATTCGTGATAGAGGCTCGCAAGACGAACAAGTCGTTGGCGCAGGTCGCGATAGCACGGATGACGGCTGCCCATGCCCAGGTATTGGGTGTCGTACTGACGAAATTCGACGCTCGACGCACAGGTTACGGCTACGGCTATGAATACAGCTATGGCTATGGAGATACCAAGACGGAAAGCGGCACGTAAGTGACCGGGGCCGCCACGTACGGACTGTCGCGTCTTAAGCAGGCTGGCGTGATAGCCTTGGCGCTTGCGGCCTTATGGTTGTCCCTCGCGGTGACGATCGGCTTGGTCTATGCCAAGCGAAATCCAGCGGTTGCCTTGGCGGGGTGGCATTCTCCGAGCGCCGAATCCGAGCGGGCGGCGCAGCAGCTCCAGCAAGATCAGCATCCCGCTGCGCTCCGCGAGGCCGAAACCCTGGCACGGCGTGCATTGGAGAATGATCCCCTCAACGTCGTAGCCGTCCGAACTCTGGGATTGGCTGCTTCGCTACGTGGCCGGATCGATGCCGCGAGACGTTGGTTCGGTGTTGCGCAATGGATGTCGCGTCGCGACCTCCCTACACAATTGTGGCTGATCGAAGATGCGGTTGGGCAGGGACGGATCGATCAGTCGCTGCGCCATTACGATTACGCATTGAACACCTGGCGGTCGGCCGAACCGATGCTGTTTCCTATTCTGGTCGGCGCATCCGGTCAGGTGGCGATCGATCGCCCCTTGGCCATTTTGCTGTCCAAGCGACCCTTGTGGTGGCAGCGGTTTATAGACACGCTGATTTCGACGGGAAATTCGCCGGTCGGGGTAAGCAACCTCGTCAGTGCTGTGCATCTCGACCTCCGTAAGTCTGACGAACAGCAACTGGCCGCACGTGCGATCCAGCGGTTGTTCCAGCTTGATGCGGTGCCGCAGGCCTTCGCGCTTTATCGCCAGATAAGCGGTAATGCCGACCGGGGAATCAGAAACGGCGATTTCAGCAAAGCCAATCCCATCCCGCCCTTTGACTGGGATCTGGCGGATCAGGCCGACCTCTACGCCTCGGTAATCGCGGGACCGGACGCTCGCTACCCTCGCATGCTGCATCTAATCGCAGCCGATGGGAAGGGCGGCGTTGCCGCGCAACAGTTGCTCCATCTTGCTCCGGGCGCGCATAGCATATCAGTCCTTGCCGGTGGCGATGCTACCGACCCTGCCCGCCGCGCGCATCTCCAGATCGCATGCCAGAACTCGGGCAACGCCCAGCTCGTTGACATGCTGTTTCCCACTGGGGGACCGTCAATCAAGCCGGTTTCAAGTGCGTTCACTATCCCCACCGACGATTGCGCGTTCCAGCAAATTCACGTTGTGTTGCCAGGCTCTATCGATGGGGGGACATCCCAGGCGTGGATAACGGGTATAACGGTACGACCCGATTAGGCGGCGGGTCGTATCTCGCTTGTTCTCAGACCCGAGACGTCTTCAGCTCCGACGATCCTGTCGGCAACGGATTTTAGACCATGAGTCTTGCACGTGTGGCTCTTAGCGGCAGCATCTGGTCGCTCGGCCAGATGCTGGTCGAGCGCGGGCTTCAGGCGGCGTTGTTCTTCATCGTTGCTAAATTGCTGGGGCCAGCGGAGTTTGGTGTAGCGGCAATCGCAATTTCGCTGCCCCTCGTCTTTGTAGCGACGCTATACGGCACGGTACAAGTCATCATCCAGCGCAATGAGGTCGATGACGATTTCCTTGTCACCGCTTTTTGGTTCGCGATCGGACTGGGATTAATGTTCTCGATCATAACGATCGCGTTAAGTCCGCTGGTTGCCCATCTCGTCAAATCACCGGAGCTGCTCGTCTATATGATTCCGGCGGCATTCGCACCGCTCGCGACGTCGCTTGGCGTCGTTGGCGAGGGAATACTGACGCGTAAGTTCGAATTCCGTATGCTGGCGATCCGCCGCACCGCAGGATTGGTCGGATCGGCGCCTATTTGTATAGCCTTGGCATTCGCTGGATACGGTCCATGGAGCCTCATCGCCAATACTATTATGGCTAGTCTGATCTCTTCTTCGGTTGCCGTGTTCGGTAGCGGTTTCAAGCCAAGGTTTTTTATAGATCGCTATATCCTCAAAGATTTGGCAAAAACGGCGACTTATACCAGCCTGGCGCAGGCAAGCGTTCAGGCAAACACGAGGTTGGCAGATCTCGTCATCGGTATTTTTGCCGGTCCCGCGACCGCTGGAACCTTTAGAGTCGCGCGCACGATCATAGATCTGATCATCAGTATTCTTTATCAACCGCTGACGAATGTGTTGATGCCGATCTTCTCGCGATTATCGGTGGATCGTGGTCGGGCAGCGACTGCTCTTATCCAGATTGTATTTCTGTCATGCCTCGTCTTGAGCTTTCCATTTCTGGGACTATTTTCGAGCGCCGAGGCGGCGAGTAAACTCGTTGTGTCGTATGAATGGGTAGCGCTGGGGCCCCTGCTGGCGTGGATGGCGGTCGCCTATCCAACCAACGCGGTTATCGGATCCATGCAGACGTTCAGCATATCCCAGGGGTGGGTGCGGATGGGGCTGATCTTAACCATCGTCGACCTGATACCTAACATGATCTTTCTAGCCATCGGTGCTTCGCAAGGGCCGGAAACATTAGGCATCATGTTCAGCATGCGCGCGTATCTCGTCGCTACGGTAATACTGGTCATCATTACGCACGCCGATCCGGCGCTGACCCCGCAACGGTTTGTCGGCGCTCTAATGCCGGCCTTCATTGCCTTGGGCGTCGGGGGGGGCGTTTGGTTGGCGAAGACGATATTCCCGGTCGTGCGCACCGCAGTGCTTCCTGGTGTCGCATTGGGAGTCGCAGCCATGATAGTCTATGCGATAGTCGTCTTCACGGTCTGTCGTCGGCATTTGCGATCGATGATTGCCATGTTGCCTATCCCGAAGCGTATAGCGATCGTTATAAACCGTTATATCGGGATAGAATCGCCCCAAGCTTAGCGGCGTAAAAATGTAAAAACGTTCTGCGAATATTGCGACAAGTGAAGTGATATGACCGATACATTGGTTTACATGTGCTATGGCAAGCCCCGGTACCGCGAAGAGACGATGTTTTCTATCCTGTCGGCATATCATTGGATAGAAAAAAGTAAAAATATTGATATAATCGTATATACTGACGTACCGTCAGATTTCGCGTGGCTGAATGTTAGTACAAGAATGATAGATCAGGATCTGCTGGATAGATGGATGGGTAATGGTACTTATCCATTCAGAAGGAAGGTCGCTTGTCTCGCGGATATATTGAAAAGCGAAGGTGGGAAATGTGTATTTGCCGATGGCGACACGTATTTCCGATATGATCCATCTCACCTTTTTGATCGCGTCAGTCCCGGACATACGTGTCTCCACATGCGGGAAATTCGTCTGACATCACGCGAGAATACAGCTGGCGCGATCTTGGGAGGCTTGTTTTTGCGGAGCGAAGTGCGCGACTTGCGTGGCGCTCCCGTATCGCTGAACGCCGGTGAGGGGATGTGGAATTCGGGCATCATCGGTATTGATGCGCATGACAGCAGTCTTCTAGACGAGGCCCTTCATCTAATGGATGAAATTTGGTTCAGAGAGCAGCGGGTTCATACCGTCGAGCAATTCGCGCTGGGACATGTAATGGGCACGGAGGGGAAGTTGTGCGAGGCAGACGACATCGTGTTCCATTACTGGAAGGATGCGTTACGAGGGCCTTTCCTTAAACGTCTACCAGACATTCTTTCTAGAGCTCGCACAATGCCGCTCGATGCCGCGGCACATTGGAGCTATGATTTCCGCCCACTTCCTTCAATTCGCGCGCGATGGATTGGACATGTGCGTAACATGGCGCACAGGCTCGGTGTTGACCAGCGCTGGACGAGAACTAGCGTTTAAGGTCGGCTCTTACGGCAGCAAGAAAGACCCAGGAGTCGATCATATAACGACGCCATAGCCGACGCGGTTCGGATGCGAGGCGCCACAAGCCTTCCAGGCCGACACGCCGGACCAGGCGGGGTGCGCGGCTCTTCTTGCCAGTGTGGAATTCGAGGGCAGCGCCGACCGGCAGGATGTAAAGCGCGGGCAAGCGATGCCGATAATTCGCGATCCAGATCTCCGACTTGGGCGATCCAATGCCGAGGAAGAGATGGGTTGGCCGGGAGGCCTCGATCGTGGTGAGCACGGCATCGCTCGCCGCAGCATCCTTTTCGAAGCCGAACGGTACCGTCAGGAAGGGGGGGCGTTCGAAGACGAAGCCACGCTCCTCCAGTTCACGTTGCAACGCCATGCCGATGCTGTCGTCTGCAGTGATGAAAAACGGCCGATGCTGCCGCGGGTCGATCGCACGCATGAGCGCCGGGAACAGGTCCGCGCCTGTCACCCGTGCCGGCGCCCGACCGCCACGCCAGCGCTGATAGACGAAGACCGGCGCACCATCGACCGTCGTCTGCCATGCGGTCAGGTAAGCAGCGCGGAAGACCGGATTACGGTGGAGATTGACGACGTGGTCGAGGTTGCACGTCACGAGCATCTGGGGTTCCGTCGCCGCCTGCCGCGTCATGGTTTCTACCAGCTGCGCGGTCGTGCGGTCGCTGAAGGCGATCCCGAAGATGCGTGCGCTGTCGACATCACGCGTGGTGGATGCGCGGTCGGACATCAGGCAATCCTTCGTAAGGGAGCCTCAATGCGGGCAGCGACGCTTTGCCAGCTGTAGCGCGCACGATAGGTGTCGAGCTCCGTTTCGCTCGGGTGTGGCGCAATGGCTATGGCGTCACGTAGAACGTCGTCGGAGCTGTCGATGCCAACGAACCGCGCCCACGGCGGGGCGACGGCGCGATGGATGGGAAGATCCGAGCAGACGATCGGACAGCCCAGGACACCGGCCTCCACCAACGGCATGTTGAAGCCTTCGGCATGAGACATCGACAGGAATGTACGGCTATTGCGATAAAGCCAACGCAGTTGCGCATCGTCGGTATCGGCCAACCAAACCAGCCGGTCGCCCAATAGTTGACTGGCGGCAGCCAAACGTTCTGTCGATACGCCCCAGCCGGGGCGACCAGCGACGACGATGGGGTCAAGATCACTCCTCGCCTTGACGAAGGCGATCAGCCGCTCGTAATTCTTTCGCGGTTCGATCGTGCCGACAGCCAGTGTGAACGATCCCGGCGTTAATCCGGGAAGGGGCGTCGTGGCAGGCGCAAGGCAGTCTAGCCCCGGCGCATTACCGCAGACGGTGATTGCATCTGTATTGAGCACGCCGGTGAGGTCATTCTGCGCGATGGCGGTAGGGGCCTGCACGTAATCGTAGCGGCGAAGCATCATGCGATCAAAATGCGCAAACATCAGCCGTCCCTGCAGTGTCAGGTTCTGCGGATGGGTCCAGGCGAAGGCATCGTGAATGACACGCGTGATGGGCGCGCGGCTGGCGATCAACGAAGGGCTGGCAGGGAATGCAGCGCAGACGACTGCGGCCGAGGGGCCAAACCGGCCCAGTTTGCGCGCAATGCCAAGCCAGCCCTTCAAGGTCGACCCCGCCTCGATCACCTGAGGTGAGCCAGCAAGTGTGCTACCCGGGGCGACCAGCGCGACGACGTCAGCGTTGCGCGCACGCGATGCCTCGAACACGTTGATCGCGAACCGTTCGATCCCGGTCAGCTTGGCGCGCCGCGTCGCGAGGATCAGATCATGGATAATCATAAGCACCACAGAGCATCGCGTACAGCCGAGCATTCAGCTGATAGGCTTTGGAATACGAGGGCCCCGCGCTAGACCAAGGTACAAAGCCATGCAAGCAACGCCGCCCCGGCTGGGATTGCGGCGACGAGACATAGTGAACGTTGCGCCCCCCGAAGCGCTTGCCTAGGACGCGGGAAACAGGCGGATACAATCGTCTAGGGCATTTTGGCGCCTAGGACAATTTTGGCGGATGCCGATCTTGGCACCGAAGGGACCTTGATGAAGCCCGTATTGATCTTTCAGAACTATTACACGCCTGCGCGCGATGCCTTGTTCCGCGAGATGATCGCACAAGGGCAGCAGCTGGTGGTGCTGTACGCGCATCTGCCCGGCGACGAGGGGCGGCGCTGGGCGGAACCGGCGGACGTGCCGTATCGATCGGTGCAGATGCGCCACCTGCGCGTGGGCAAGAGCGTCCTATTTTGGGTTCCTCGGGCTTTTTGGCGATGGGACGGGCCGGTCATGGCAACCGACAACAATCCCACCAACATCGCAATGATTGCCTGGTGCCTGCTGTTCAGGCTCCTCGGCCGAAGGCTGGGTATGTGGGTCGAGCATATTCCGGACACGTACAAAGGCCGGGCCAAGCTGTTCTACCAACAGGCCTGTACGCGTGTGCTGTGCGCGCTGAGCGATAAGGTCGCAGCGTTTTCTGCGATGACCGAAACCTATCTCGACGGACTGGTCGCCCCGGCGAAGGTCGTGCGTATGATCCAGGCGACCCCGACGGACGCCGCGGTCAACGTGCCGCGTGGTGCGCAACGCCTGACGCGGTTCGGCTATCTCGGTGCTGCGAGCGAGCGCAAGAATGTCCCCGCACTGCGGGCGGCGTTCGCGATGCTGGAGGGGGCGGACCTGACCTTGCACCTCGCCGGCTTCGACGAACGGGCCGATACCGAGACCGATCCACGTCTGCGCTTTCATGGTTATGTCGATGGGCCGGCACGCGAGGCGTTCTTTGCCGGGATCGACGTACTCGTCCTTCCCTCGTTCGCCGACCCTTGGGGGTTCGTCGTGAACGAGGCGCTGGCGAGGGGAGCGTTGGCGATCGTCACCGATCGATGCGGCAGCGCCGAGATGGTCCGCCTGATCGATCCGGCAATGGTGTGCGGTGTCACTGGCCAAGAGATCGCCGCGGCGATGGCGCATGCCGCCGCGCTGGCTCCGAATGCCGTGAAACCCCTTCGTGTCCAGGCGGATCGCGTCGTCGCCATGTACGGAATGGACTCCGCGGCGCAGCGTTTCGTCGCGATCTGTCGCGAAATCGAGGCATGATGGCCATGCGCCCAACGGTGGCGAGGCTGTTCGCCGGGCAGCAATCTGCTATCGGCACTCCCATGACTTCCCATCCGGACACCAGCGTTCCGCACCACCGCACTAGGATAGACAGGCATGACCTGTTGCGTATCAGCATCGTATGGGCGGCCTTGTTCATGAATTTCTTCCTTGCGTTGGCGAATGCCAACGGCATTGGAATGACCGGGAATATAGTTTTAGGTATACAACTTCTAATAACCGGAACGGCAATTTTGGTAATTTTATACCAGCCCCCCCGTGTCGGTCCGGACTTTATTTTTGCAATAACGGCTATATTAGTTGGATACCTTGTATCCGGCATATATCACGGAAGTATCGACCCTCGCGGGCTGTATGACATATTTATTATACCGATATTCATGATGCTCGGCATGACGCTTCATAAGTTGAAGCCTTGGATGATTAATGCTCCAATGAGCATTATTGTCCTAGTTGCCCTTGCCGATGGTCTGCTACGAGATCAGTATGCATCGATTGTTAACCCGTTGTCCTATTACCGCTCAACCCGGGCGTGGGTTGCAGATCAAGATTCGGCTTTCAGGGAAGCTAGTGGCTTGTATGTCGGTGCCGACCGATCTGGCGGTCTGGTATTCTCATTCTTAAGCGATCACCGTGTAGGGTCGATTTTTCTTGAACCTCTTTCGCTTGGATATTTTGGTGTTATCGCCGCAATCGCCTACGCGGTTGTCTATGACGGTCAGCGAAACAAATTCTTATTCGCTGCGAGCATATGCTTATTTTTGGCGCTTTTAGCTGATACCAGAACAGCCGCTTTTCTTGTTATTGTCACCGTTTGCCTTGTATTGTCGGCAAAAAAATTACCCGTAGCTATAACTTACATTATTCCAGTGGTAGTTATGTTTCTTGGTGCCGTTGTTTATTTAAATTATCATGGCGGCGGGGGAGATTTGTTGTTTCGATTGGGTTTGACATATAGAGAATTTTTCAATTCTAATTCTTTATCCCTTCTAGTCGGAAACGTTACTTCCGACCAAATATACGATAGTGGTATTATCAACATTATGCAAAATGTAGGACTAATATCTGCTATTGTGTTGATCTATTTGGTATCTGGCGGATTTGGCTATAAATGGTCAAAGTTTTCATTCGTGCCCTTGGTAACCGTAATATACGTAATGGTTACGCTATTGTTTGGCGGTGCAGTCTTTTCGATAAAGACGGCGGCTATGCTTGGCGTAATTATTGGTAGAAGTGGCAGAATGGACGACTTGTCTATTGAAAGTCCAGATTAGATTGCACGTCCTCAGGGGGGCGTAACAACGGGTTTGGCGTCCTGACATCACTGGGCGTTGCGGTAGGTTTTAAGATTGGGGCCGGGGTGGAATGGAACGTGGGCATATTGGCTATCTAGATAGCTTTCGAGCATTTGCGATAATTGGGGTAGTGCTGACGCATGCCGTTTGGTTGTCGCATGATATTCCAGTATGGTTAGACAATGTAAGCCATTTTGGTTCTAAAGGAGTACAGCTATTTTTTATGGTGAGTGGCCTTACACTAGCCTTAAATTACGATGCTAACTCCTTAAAAGTCGGTAATTTCTTTGTAAAAAGATTTTTCCGTATTGCCCCGATGTATTATTTTAGCGCGCTATTCTACGTAGCAGTCGGCTATAGTATTTTGCCAAGTGCGCTTCCTACCAATCTGTCGATAGAAAGCTGGTTATCAACCTTCACATTTACAAATGGATGGAGCCCCAAGACAATAAACAGCTTTGTTCCGGGCGGCTGGTCTATTGCAGCAGAAATGATGTTTTATTTATGCTTTCCAGTATTTGTAAGGCTTAGAGATAAACGGTGGTTGTCAGTCAGTTTTGTGTCAATTTCATTTTTTGTATCGGTGGCCATCTATAAATTAATCATTCAAAAAATTCCCGGAGATGCCGAAGATATATCATCGTTTGCTTATTTCTTTTGGATAACACAGCTACCAGCATTTTTGCTAGGTATTGCAATTGCGGCATGGCTTCCTTTTCTTACTCGCTACCGCGCTGTTTCTTCGTACCTGTTCTTTTTTGTCGCTGCACTGACCGTCGCCGCTGCATTTTCACGCGGTGTATTTTCAAGTTATATTGCGGCGGATATTCTTTTCAGTGGTTTGATATTATCAGCTGCTACTGCAGACTTCTCATTCATGAGGGGCGCATATTGACGTATATTGGCACGATAAGCTTTAGTATTTATCTGACGCACTTCTTTGTAATCCATTTGTTAATGGATCAAGCAAGTATCCTCGAAAAATTAGTTGGTGGTACAACACTAGTTATTGGCGGTTATTTAATAACTATGGCCGCTGCCACGGCAATATCGTCATTAACCTATCCAATGATTGAGAAAAATGGGAAGAATATTGGAAATTATCTTTTGCGATATGGACGTAAACGAATTCAAGGGCAGGCGGCATAGGTCGTAGCGGAGAACTGAAATGGCTAGGCGCCGGGCGATATGTTTCTGGCTTTGCGGCACGCTAGTATTCGCGCCAGTTGCCGCGCAGGCTAGCTGTCCGGATGCCTGCCAAATACCCGTCAAGCAAGACGCAGCTAGGCTGCAGTGTGCCGATCACCAGCGCGGTATGCGTTCGTCTCGCACCACCTGGGCGGGGCGGCGTTGGGCCATGTCGGGCGACAGCATCGTCGCGCAGGATACATGGGGATCAAAGACCGCGAGCCAGCTCGGGATGGCGTCTTATAAAAATTGGGGTGTATCCGGCAGCCGGATGGATGAAGTTTTAAACGTCAGGCAATTGAAGGATTTTGATGCGCTGGATTTATACGGGATCAGCGCGGGTACAAATGATTTCGGACAGCAGCGACCAATCGGTACGAGGAATGATCCTCCTGGAGCCGCTACATTCTGGGGGGCAATGCGGCAGATTGTTGTTCGCGTACGGCAGCAGCGGCCCAATATACGCATTTTCTTCATGACGCCGCTGCATAGAGCCGACGAACGGTCACGTTCCGTATCGGGAATACCACTTTATCGATACGTCGACGCGATCGTATCTTTTGGCAAAATAAATAAAATTCCTGTTTATGATCAGTATAGATCAATACCAATAAATGAGGGCACATTTCACGAGTATCTATCTGATGGGCTTCATCCGAATATCTGTGGTGGGGAGCTTATCTCAAAAGGGCTGGTTCAATTCCTGAGGGTAAACCTAAAATAGCCGTTATATTGACACTGACCGAGTCCTCGAAAATGGATCAGCATCATGACGGGCACCTTAAACCGACGCGATAGTCTCGCTCTGCTGGGAGGCGGGGCCTTGGCGTCCGACAGCCGGCTGACGCCTGCACCCAGCGGACCGACGTGTCGCGAAATATCGGCCGCAGCGGGCAGCGCCGGCGTAACGGGCTTTACCTTCGCGGAACTGGCGTGCCGAACGCTGCCTGTGCAGGCGGGACGTTTCGCAAGTGCGGGCTATGATACGCCGGGGGTGGGCAGTGGTGACTACCTGCGCTGTACCGGGTCGGGCCCCTTCCTTGCGACTCGCTGGCGGCGGCAATCGCGCGACGGCCAGTGGTTCGAGAAAGACGAACGCGACGTCGATCTCACCCATATGGGCGCGCGGGGAGGCGGAAAGGACGATACGGAGGCGCTGCTCGCTGCCTTTGCGTGGCTGAACGAACAGCCTGGTCGCCGCTTGCAGGTACCACGGGGCAGCTTTGCAACCGAACAGGACCTCCCGATCCTGACCGACAGCGCCTGCCTGATCGGGCAGGCGCATGGCCGCGGCGAGATCGTGCTGGCGAACGGTGCGACGATCCGTGTCGGCCGCGGTCTCAGTCAGGGCAAGGACCGGGAAGGACGGCTGCTGCGCACGGTGCCGGGCAAGGCGCTGTTTCCCCGGATCGAGAACATCGGCCTCAAGGCGACCGGATCGCACAGCCAGGATTGCCTGGTGCTGGAACATGCCGACAATGCCTATCTCCGGCTGCTCGATATCAGCCATTTCAAGACGGCGAGCGGCGTCCGGATCGGGGGCGTGCGCACCCGCTGGGTGCAGTGGACGACGCTGGACCATGTGTTCGTCAACACCAACGAGGTCGGGCTGACGATCGAGATGGCGCATGAGACGGACGAGAATGAGGATCACTTCCTGATCGACGCCTGCCAATTCTATATCGGCAAGCAGCCCGTCAAGGACGCACAGCCCGCCTGTATCCGCATCGAATGCATGCCAGGGCGCACGACGCCGATGTGGAATTTCCACGTGACCGGGCGCACCCATTTCCTCGGTTGGAAACGGGCGGACAATCCTCCCGCGACGACGGGACCGATCATGACGTCGGGCGTGATGCTGGTCCAGCCCAACGACGGCTGCGCGCTACGCCTGGCGACGATCCGCGACGCCTTCTTCGAGGACGTGTCCTTTCCCATCGATCTGCGCCGTCAGGTGACCGGTGCGGACGTCAGCGTCGTAAACACGCAAGGCTGCAGCTTCATGGAGGCGCACACCGTGTTCAGCGGGAGGGACTGGTCCAAACACGGCGTGACCGCTGCGGACAATCACTATATCAACGGCGGGTTCGTTTGCGACGGGAACATCCGGACCTATCATCGTGGCTTCAACCGTATGTCGGGTATGAAGGGGTTCGACCGGAAGGATAACATCTCGGTGCACCAGTGGGAGCGCAAGACGCTGTGCCTGGAGGGCATCCAGTTGGAAGCGCGCGGCAAGGTCGATGTGGCGCCGGGGCAAGGTGGCGTGACGTTGCGCTATGACCTCAGCACGCCGCATGCCGAGGAGTGTCGGCCGACATCGCTGATTGCCTCATGGCCCGGGGCGGATCCCTATCCGGTATCGATCACGCCGAAAGAAGCCGTCATCCGCTTCGCGCTTTCGCCAGCCGAGCGCGGCACACTGCATTACGTCATCGAGGCATGACCCGGGCCTGCCTCGATTGGCTACGATTCACTATCATCGACGTGAAAATCGAATGCTGTGACCTGCCGGGTCACAGGCACTGACGGGCCACGGCCTCGCTCGTGCTTTGGTCGCCCTGAAAGACGCTGACCGTCGAAGTGTAAGGTGTCTTGGACCGAGTGTTTGCGGTAACCTCGAAACCCTGGTCCGGGCCGCGTGCCGCGACGCGTGCGATGCAGGCATCGACCTCCGCCTTGGGACGTGAGCTCCACATACCGGAATCGGCACCCTTTGCCAATTTCGTCGGCCCAGATACGCTCGTGCAGCCACTTGCAGCGACGAGAACGAGAACCGCCAATTTCTTCATCGCAAATCCCGGATCATGCCCCTGGTCGCGGAGCGCGGTGATATTATGAGCTATAAGGGGGCGCTACATAGGACGGGCACAGATATACGCTAAGCGGCTCGGGACAGCGGCGGGCTGAGCATCGAGCGTAACGGCCGGAGCTGCCCCGGTTTGGTGGCGGGCTCGGTCCAGAGATAGTCGCCGGTGAGGTTGATGTGCTGCCAGCCGAGCGGCGAGAGGTGGGCCAGCATGTCGATCGGCACGAGGCGACCCTGGCGTTCGAGGTGCCGCATGGCGGCTTCAAGGTAGGTCGTGTTCCACAGCACGATCGCGCCTGCGACGAGGTTGAGGGCGCTCGCGCGATGGCTCTGCGCCTGAAGGCCGTGGTCGCGCAACCGACCTGCGCGATGGAAGAAGATCGCCCGCTTGAGCGCGTTCTCCGCCTCGCCCTTGTTCAGCTCGCGGGTAGCGCGACGCCGCTCGTCGGGGTGCTCGATCCAGTCGAGCGTGAACAGCGTGCGCTCCACGCGCCCGATCTCCCGCAGCGCGAGCGCCAAGCCGTTCGCGCGCGGGTAGGAGCCGAGCCGCTCCAGCATGGCGGACGCGCTGGTGGCGCCCGTGCGGACCGAGGTCATGAGACGGAGCACGTCCGTCCAGTGGGCCGTGATCAGCTCTTCGTCGATCGCCTCGCCGACGAGCGGCGCGATGTCCGGTCCGGGGTCGAGGCCCTCAAACAAGTGGAGCCGTCTGGCAGACAGGTTCGGGATCCTCGGCGCGAACAGGAAGCCCATCCCGTGACACATCGCGAAGACGTGGTCCGACACCCCGCCGCCGTCCGTGTGGTGCCGCTCGATGCTGAGGTCGGCCCCGTGGTGGAGCAGGCCGTCGAGCACATGGGCGGCCTCGCCGGCACCGGCCGAGATCACCTTGGAGTGGAAAGGCGCGTAGCGGTCGGACACGTGCGTGTAGAACGAGGCGGCCGGCTCCGAGCCCTTGTGCGGGTTGACGGCCCCGGTCGCCTGGGCGCGACGGTTGAGCGGGAAGTGCTGCCCGTCCGAGCTCGACGACGCGCCCGACCCGAACAGGGCCGCGAGCGGCATCCGGTGCTGCGCGTTCACCAGCCGGGCGAGCGCCGTGCCGTAGGTCTCCTCGCGCAGGTGCCAGGACGACAACCAGCCGAGCTGGCGCTGGCTGACCAGGTCGCACGCTTCCGCCATGCGCGCGTGGCCGAGGTTGGTCGCGTCGGCCAGCACCGCGGTGAGCACCGCGCGCGGGTCGTCGTGAGTGCGACGCGTGGTCAGGTGCGTGAAGCAGCCGGTGAACCCCGTCCAGCGGTCGACGTCGGCGAGGAGGTCGGTCACGCGGATCGGCGGCAGGTGCGCGTACAAAGGCGCGAGCGCGCCTTCCGCTTCGTCGGGCGTGCTCGCCTTCAGCGGCGAAATGCGCAGCCGCCCTGCCCGTAGCGACACGTCCTCGAGCGCGTCGGCACCGACCTTAGTCGCCACCTCGCCCAGACGGCGGGCGAGGACCTCGCGCTTCCCGGCCAGCCACTCGGCCGCGGATCCCGGCAACGGCACCGGCAGTGGTCCCGCCTCCCGCATCGCGGCGAACACGGGCGCGGGGATGAGCTGCTGCTCGACCGCGCGATAGCGGCGGCTTCCTTCCACCCACATGTCGCCCGCGCGCAGCCGGTCGCGCAGCTCGGCCAGCACGCAGAACTCGTAGGTGCGCCGGTCCATGCCATCCCGACCGATGCGACGTCGCCAGGTCTGGCGAATGAAGCCGACGGGCGCATCGGCCGGGAGCTTGCGCAGGCGACCGGTTCCGAGCAGTCGCACAATCTCGACACCGCGCGCGAGCGCCAAGCAGGCCGGCACCGCCCCGAACGTGAAGGCTTGCACGAACGCGGGGCCGATCTGGCGCAGGATGGGGAAGTTGGACCGGGCGAGCTCGACAGGGTCGAGCGGGTCGGGCCGGACCAGGCGCTTCGCCTCCTCCACCTCGGAGCCGAGCTCGTCCCAACCAATGACGCGCTCGACCGCGGCGAGCGGGTCGTCGCCGTTGCTCCGCGCGGCAAGGAGCGCGTCGCCCAACCGCGCGAGCAGCCTGATCTTGGCCGTGATGTTGCGCCGGTCGCGCTTCAGCGCGGCTTCCTCGCGCCGTTCGACGCGGCGGAACATTTGGCCGAACAGCCGCTCGAACATGAGAACCGCGTCGTCGGTCAGCGTGACCTGCGTCTCCAGCGCGGTCGCGACCAGCACCGCACGACGTCGAGAGGGGTTTAAGGTGGCGAGGTGCTGGGCGGTGAGCCGCGCGCCCTCGCCCGTGAGCCGCCGCAGGCGCTCGGGATGCACGGCGTCGGTCAGTGCTGGGTTGAGCCGGAGCACGCGTAAGGCGGCGAGCCGATCGATGATAGCCGAGAACGCGCGCCGGCCCGGTCGCCCAGGCGGCTGTCGCACCCAGGCGAGTACGCTTGTCCTCGCCGTTGCGTGGGGCACGAGCAGTCCTTCCAGCCCGTCGCGCTGCTCTGCGGTGAGTTTTCGGGTAAGCAGCTCGGCGACGTGGCGTTCGACGTCGAGCAGCGCCCGGGCCACCATGCGCTCGACCAGCGTGATCCCGGGCACGATGATCTGTCGCCTGCGGAACTCGTCCAGGAGCATGCGCGCGAGCTCGGCGCCGCCCGTCGTGGCGAGTGCGGCCGGCAGCAGCCATGCTTGCAGCTCCGCCCTTGCCGGACGGCTGAGCTGCCGGAACCCGAACACGTCGCGCAGCGTGTCGAGCTGCTCGTAGCGGGTCGGCCCGCGCGACGCATAGCCGGCGAGCGCCTCCGGATCGACGTCGAGCTGGTCGGCGACGAACGCGAGCGGCGCGTTCGGGATCAGCTCCCCCGGCCGGAGCAGCCGGCCGGGATAACGGAGCGCGCAGAGCTGGACGGCGAAGCCGAGCCGGTTGTGCGGACGCCGCCTGCTGACGATGACGCGCAGATCGTCGGCGCTCAGCGTCCAGTGCCGGACCAGGTCGAGTTCAGTGTCGGGGAGAGCGAGTAGCGCGTCGCGCTGCCCCTCGGTGAGAACAGCGCGACGCGGCACTGGATCAGGCCTTGGCTGAGGCGGTCCAGCCCACCCGTTCCAGTGTGTCGAGCAGGGTCGACCGAGCCACCTTGAAGGAGCGGCAGACCGATGCTTTGCTGGCACCGCTATCGAGCGCGGCCCTGATCTGCTCGATCTGCTCGGGATCGATCGTGGAAGGCGACCACGACCCCGACCGGGATGCCGAGCCCGAGGATGGCGCCCCTTTTAGGCGGCATGGCGCCCTGCCGGATCATAGTAGATCTCGGTCATCCGGAATTTGCCGTCGATCTTCTTCATCTGAACCACGACGTCGACGAGTATTTTCAGCAGCGAGCGGATGTCCTCGCGCGCCAGGTCAGCGCCGCCCTCGCTCTCCTTCACCAGCAGCGTCAGTTGCTCGAACGCCAGCTCGGCCGAGTCCGCGTGAATTGTTGTGATCGAGCCGGGGTGGCCACTGTTGACGTTGCGCAGGTAGAAGAACGCAGTCCCGTCGCGCAGCTCCTGAAGCAGGATGCGATCGGGCCGCATGCGCAGCGCGCTTTCCAGCAGCTCCTTGGCCGTCACCTTGGCCGTGCCGGTGCCGTCTTTGCTGTAGATCATATGGACGACATTCTTGTGAGGCACGACCAACTCGCGCGTGTCCTCGATCGTGAGTAGCCGCTCATTTTCTGGAATGAGCTTGATGAGGCCTTTGGAGAACGTCGTCTTGCCGGAGCCCGTCGCGCCGGAAATTAGAATGTTGAGCCGGTTCTGAACCGCGAGTTCGAAGAATTCCACATGCCGACCCGCATGGAGCAGGCCGAGCAATCGTTCCTCGACCGGGCTGACCCGCTTGGTGGCGACCTTCGTTTCCGCAAACAGGCCACTCGCCTCGAAATCCGCCATTGTCATCGTCTTCGTGGACGGCTTGCGGACCGTGATCGACACGGTGCCGTCGGGCACAACGGGCGGGAGCACGAGCTGGACGCGCTCGCCGGTCGGGAAGATCGTCGAGCAGATCGGGTTCTCGCGCGTCACGTCCTGAGAGGTGAACGCGGCTGCGGCCCGGGCAAGTTGGTTGAGGGCATCGAGCGTCAGGTCGCCCTCATTCTCCCAAGTCCAACCTCCATGCCGCTCGACGCCTACGATCATCGGTTCGTTGATGACGACTTCGGTTACGGCATCGTCATCCAGATACTGGCGCAGCGGGCGAACAGCGTGATCGAGGATCGCCGTGTTGCGGAACGGGGCGTTCATTTGAGGCCGAGCCCATAGACCTGCGAGAAGTCGAAATCCTTGGCGACGGTTATCGCCATCTCTGTCCCTTGATTGACGCGCACGATCGGGCGGATTTGCTGCGTGTCGTTGAGGATCTGCGATGTCGTGTCGCCGGGAGTGCGGAACACCGCCGAGCCCTGCGGGCTGACGGCCTGGCCGGCGATTTGTCCGCCCGCATCAAGCACGCTGAACAGCATTGCGGCGCCGAACCGCTGCCAGAAGGGGTGACTACACGAAAGTGACGTATCTGCACGGAAAGGGCGAACGGATAGCGAACGTCACGCGGCAAGTAGGGAGTTGAC
>NZ_JBNNOB010000049.1:0-23993 GCF_050274375.1 Sphingomonas sp. NPDC019816 | reverse complement strand
CCAAGCGCGCATCCAAGACCCAGCACATGCTTGAAGTTACCCTCGACATCTTCCTCGCCAGAAAGCGATTGCAGAGTCCAAAGTAAACACTCCCCTGTGCCGGGGAGGGATGGTCGACCTTTCCCGACAGGCTCCCCTTATACTAAGCGCGTCCCCGATGAACGGGGGCGCCGATGCTCGCACGCCATGAACGCCGTCTGATCGCCCGCTATCTTTGGCCGGGCGCGGGTGGGCGGCTGGTCCTGCTGGTCGCGGGTATCGGCTGCTCCGGCGTCATGATCGGCGTCGCCGCGCTCGTCCTCGTCATCGCGGTCATGAACGGCGCGCAGACCAAGCTGGCCGAGAGCGTCGCGCCGGTCGACGGGCATCTCAGCGTCACCGTACCCGCAGGCGCCAGGCTGACCGAGGCGCAGGTCGCCGCCGCGATCGCGAAAATCCCCGGCGTCGTGCGAGCCGAACCGATTCGCGAGATCACCGCCGGGCTGTCGATCGATGGCCGGATCACGCCCGTCATGCTCCAGGGCCGCGATCCCGGGACACTCTATAGACTCGTGCCGACCATGCGTTCGGCGCTGGCGCACAGTCCCGATCCGACAAACGCGGTGGCGATCGGCCAAAATGCCGCGATGCAGCTGGGGCTGTTCCCCGGCGACCGGATCGCGATCGGTCGCGTCCGCGTCGGCACGGACAATGACGTGTCGCTCGATCTAACCCCGGCGCGCGTCGCGGCTTTCTATGCCGACGACGACAAGGGCAGCGACCAAGTGACGCTGTTCGCCCCGCTCGATTCGCTGCCCATCCTGAAAGATGATTCGGTCGTGACCCGCCGGGTCGCGGTGGTGCTGACCGGCGCGGATCGGGAAGCGGCGGTGACGGCCGACATCCGGCGGCGACTGGGCTCGGGCTATCCGATCACCAGCTGGCAACAGGCCAATCGCGCCTTGCTGGCCGCGCTCGTCACCGAAAAGATCGGGATGACGATCGCGGTCGGGCTGGTCACGCTGGTCGCGCTGTTCAACATCCTGTCTTCGATGACCCTGCTCGCACGAGCCAAGCGGCGCGAGATCGCGATCCTGCGCACCATAGGCGTGTCGGCCGGCAGCATCATGCGTATCTTCGCCACCGTCGGGAGCATCATCGCGCTGATCGGCGCGGGCATCGGCCTGACGCTCGCGGCGGCGCTGCTCACCCAGCGCATGGCGATCGTCGCGGGACTGCGCCATCTGTCACCGGCGCGGCGGGCGGAATGGGACGTGTTCCTGTCGTTGCCGATCGGCATTTCGGGCGGCGAGCTGGCGGTCATCGCCCTCAGTGTGATGGCCGGCGCCATCGCCGCCAGCCTGTACCCCGCATGGCGGGCGGGGCGGACATCGCCGGCGATCGTGTTGCGGGCGGATTGATACGCGGCTTTTCCAAACGCGAGTAAACCCCGGCGGCATGACTGCCGCCGGGGTTTGTCCTGCGAACCGGCTCTCGAGAGACTCGTGGCCGGTCGGCCCCGCCACCCGAGTGGGGGCGCGGTGCCGGGGCGCTCAGGAACCGGGTGTTACTGACCGAGCAGCTTGAGCACGCCCTGTTGCGACTGGTTGGCCTGGCTCAACATCGCGGTCGAGGCCTGGCTCAGAATCTGGGCCTTGGCGAGCGCGGTGGTTTCCGCCGAGAAATCGGTGTCCTCGATACGGCTGCGCGCGTCGGTCAGGTTGGTGACGTTCGAGGTCAGGTTGTTGACCGCCGACTGGAGCCGGTTCTGCGTGGCGCCAAGGCCCGCGCGGATATTGGCGACCTTGCCGATGGCGGCGTCGAAGCTCTCCAGCGTCGCACCGGTGGCGATGGTGCTGGGACCGGTGGCCGGATCGACGACGGTGAGCGCGCCGTTGATGGCGGTGTCGGTGGTCATGTCGCTGAAGGTCATCTCGATCGCGTCGCTGGTGTTCGCGCCAGCCTGGATCTTCACCACGCCCGCCGTACCGGCCGAGCCGTCGAGCAGCTTCTGACCGTTGAACTGGGTGTTGAACAGGATGTTCGACACCTGCGACGCCAGCGCGTTCTGCTCGGCGGTGATGTTCAGCTTGTCGTTGGTGGAATAGATGCCGTTGGCCTTCTGCACCGCCAGTTCGCGCATCCGCTGGAGCATGTTGCTCACCTCGTCCAGCGCGCCTTCGGCGGTCTGCGCCATCGAGATGCCGTCGTTGGAATTGCGGATCGCCTGGTTCATGCCGCGCACCTGCGAGGTCATCGAGGCGGCGATGGCGAGGCCGGCGGCGTCGTCCTTCGCGGAGTTGATTCGCTTGCCGGTGGACAGGCGCTGCATCGATACGTTCAGCGCTTCCGAAGCGGCGCCGTTGGCGCTCGATGCGCGTAACGCCGAAATATTACTGGCGATAACCGTCATGGTCGTTCTCCAAAGCCGGAGCTCTCCGCCGCCCCCAAGGCGAAGGTCGAGCTGCCATGACGGGTAACGACCGCCTGGAACCGGACTTTAGAGAAAAGAGTCGAATGGGCACATTTTTTCGGGCGGAGCCCCCCGGCGCCCTATCAAAGAGCACCGGGGGGTCCACCTTCCGCGACCGAGGGGATAACCGCGGTCGGCATTCGCCCAGGGCGATTAGCCGAGGAGCTTCAGCACGCCCTGCTGCGACTGGTTGGCCTGGCTCAGCATCGCGGTCGACGCCTGGCTCAGGATCTGCGCCTTGGCGAGCGCGGTGGTTTCTTCCGAGAAGTCGGTGTCCGCGATGCGGCTCTTCGCTTCGGTCAGATTGGTCATGTTTGAGGTCGCGCTGTTGACGGCCGACTGGAGTCGGTTCTGCACAGCGCCCAGGCCGGCCCGAATCTTCGACACGTCGGCGATGGCGTTGTCATAGTTTGCCAGCGTGTCCGACTTGAGCGGAGTGGTCGCTGCGGCGTCGAAGTCGACAACGGCGCTCAGCTGCGAGCCGGTATCGGCCGCGCCACCCGTGCCGGCCGCATAGGTCGCGGTCAGGTCACGCAGGTTGATGTTGACCGAGTCGTTGGTCGTGGCGCCAGTCTGGATCTTCACCGCCGCGCTTGCGGCCGTCGCGTCGAACAGAGTCTTGCCGTTGAACTTGGTGTTCTGAACGACCGATTTGATCTGCGCGGCGAGCGAGGTCTGCTCGTTGGTGATGTTCGCCTTGTCGTCCGTCGAATAGGTGCCGTTTTCCGACTGGACCTTCAGCTCACGCATACGCTGGAGCATGTTGCTGACTTCGTTCAGCGCGCCTTCCGCGGTCTGCGCCATCGAAATGCCGTCGTTCGAGTTGCGGATGCCCTGCGCCATGCCCTTGATCTGGGCGGTCATCGAGTTGCTAATCGCCAGGCCGGCGGCATCGTCCTTTGCCGAGTTGATGCGGTTGCCGGTCGACAGACGCTGCATCGACACGCTGAGCGCGTTCTGCGCCTGGGTCGAAGCCGAGGTAGCACGCAAAGCACTGACATTGCTGGCAATAACGGTCATTTCAAGTCTCCAAATCTGCTCGGCGATCCGTCTGTGTCCCCTCTGGACCACCGAGCCGCCGAGTGGAGTAACGGCCGCTTTCCGGCAGGTTTTAGCCGGCCTCATGCAAATTTTTGCCGGAGCGCTTGCCGGTATTGCCGGAACGGTCGCGCGCGCGGCCGTGCGTCGCCCGCACACATACGGGCCCGCGGCGAGCGCGCGTCGCGCCCGGAAAAAACTTGCCGGCAAGCTGGCAGGATTAACCACGGCTTTACCAAGGAGACGGCATTAGCGAGTCACGAAAGGACTGAAGCCCGATGTCGTCGATTCACCCCTCCGCTGCGCTGGTTAAGCAGAAATACGCGCTGATCTCCGCGCTGCGTGCGCAGGGTCTCGCGATTGCCGAACCCGGTGCCGCTTTCCTGCCGGGCGACACCGCCCTGGTGACCGAGGGCGATGCGATCGCGCATCCGGCACGCACCGTCATCGTCAATGACGGTCCGGTCCCGTCGCTGACCCCGGCGCAGGGCGGCCGCCCCGCGATCGTCACCTATCCGGCCAGCGAGGCGGGTGTGGGCAACAGCTTCGTCCGCGCGCTCGTCGCCGGGGCGGAGATGCCGACCGCCGCCGACCCGGAAAGCCTGGCGCTCTTCACCTTGGCCGAGCGGGTGGCGCAGGCCGACATCACCGTCCTGATCAACGGCCCCACCGGCACCGGCAAGGAAGTGGTGGCCCGCGCCATCCACGCCCAGTCGCCGCGCGCGGGCAAGCCGTTCGTCGCGATCAACTGCGCCGCTTTGCCGGAATCAATGCTCGAGGCGCTGCTCTTCGGTCACCAGAAGGGTGCGTTCACCGGTGCGGCGCAGGCGGGCGAAGGTTTCTTCCGCGCGGCCGATGGCGGCACGCTGCTCCTCGACGAAATCGCCGAGATGCCGCTCCAGCTTCAGGCCAAGCTGCTGCGCGTCCTTCAGGAGCGCGAGGTGATCCCACTCGGCGCGTCGCTGCCGCAGTCGGTCGATGTCCGCGTCATCGCCTGCGCCAACCGCGACCTGCAGGCCGAAGTCGCCGCCGGCCGGTTCCGCGCCGACTTGTACTACCGCCTGTCGGTCTTCCCGCTGACCACCAAGTCGCTGAACGAGCGTCGCATGGACATCCCCGCGCTCGCCGCGACGATGATCCTGCGCCACGCCGCCAGCCGCACCGTCATGCCCTGGCCCAGCGTCGAGGCGATCGAGAAGCTGGCGATGCACAACTGGCCCGGCAATGTCCGCGAGCTGGAAAACGTGATCCAGCGCGCGCTCTTGTTCGCCGGCGGCGCGACGATCGAGCCCGAGCATATCGTGTTCGACCGCCCGATGGTCGCCAACGACACCGACGAGACCCCGCTGACCGTGACGACCGCGGAAGCCACGCTGGGCAAGGTCGTGCAGATGAGCGAGTTCGCCGCGATCCGCGAGATGCTGGCGGCGTGCGGCGGCAATCGTTTGGAGACCGCCAAGCGCCTGGGCATTTCCGAGCGCACGCTGCGCTATCGCCTCGCCAAGGCGCGCGAGCAGGGCGAAGAGATCATCCGCCCCTCTAGCCGGGCCATGATGGCATGAGCGTCGGCGGTGTCGGCGGCGCGATGAGCGTCGACCGGGTGATGGCGCTGCGCGCCCAGATCCTGGAACGCAATCAGGCGCTCAAGGCGGCAAGCCAGGCCGGTGCCAACCAAGCGGCACAGGCCGCCCAGTCCCAGCCGGTCGCACCCCCGACCAGCTTTGCCGATACGCTCGAGTCCGCGCTGAAGGGCGTGAACGAGGGCCAGCAACAGGCCGCCCGCCTGTCCGAATCCTACGAACGCGGCGAAACCGTCGACATCGCCAAGGTGATGATGGCCCGCCAGCAGGCCTCGGTCGGGTTCGAGGCGACGCTGCAAGTCCGCAACAAACTCCTGTCCGCCTACAAGGACATCATGAGCATGCCGGTGTAAGATGAGCACAGCCCTCACCCCCGCATCCAACACGCCGCCGGCCCTGCCGCCGCTGCCGGAAAAATTCGCCAACCCGCTGCGCCAGATCAAATCGGTGATGGCGCAGCCGGCGGTGCGCCGCTCGGCGCCGATGGCGCTGCTGATCGGCCTGATCGCCGCCGCCGCGCTCGCCTGGATGGCGCTGTCCAGCCCGCCGCAAAAGACGCTGTTCGAAAATCTCTCGGACGCGGACAAGCAGGCGGTCACGACCGCGCTGTCGGCCGCGAACATCAAGAGCAGGATCAACGACGGCACCGGCGCGCTGACCGTGAACGAGGAGGATTACTCCAAGGCGCGGATGCTGCTGGCGGGCCAGGGCCTGCCGAAACAGGCGCCCGGCGGCTATGCGATCCTCGACCAGTTGCCGATGGGCGTCAGCCGCGCGGTCGAGGGCGAACGCCTTCGCCAGGCGCGCGAAAGCGAACTGGCGCGCTCGATCGAGGAGATCGACGCGGTGGCCGAGGCGCGCGTGCACCTCGCCACGCCCGACGCCTCGCCCTTCATCCGCGACAAGGCGTCACCCTCCGCCTCGGTAGTGCTGAAGCTCAATGCCGGGCGCTCGCTGTCGGAATCGCAGGTCCAGTCGATCGTCAATCTCGTCGCCTCGTCGGTGCCGGGCATGAAACCCGAGGACGTGACCGTGGTCGACCAGATGGGCGGTCTTCTCTCCAAGAAGGGGGCCGAGGGCGCGAGCGGCGACGATCGCCGCATCGATTTCCAGCGTCGCCTGGAGGAGAAATACCGCACCCAGCTGATCCAGCTGCTGACCCCACTGGTCGGTGCGGGCAACTTCACCGCCGAGGTGCAGGCCGACGTCAATCTCGACGAGACCAGCGCGACCAGCGAACGCTATGACAAGGACGGCGCGCTGCGCGCCGAAACCGGCAACTGGACCGGCAACCAGAAGGACCCGACCACCCCCGGCGGCATCCCCGGCGCGCTGTCCAACACGCCGCCGCCCGCCAGCACGCTGCAACAGCCACAGGGCGCGAACGGCACGAACGGTGCGCCGCCCGCCGATGGCAAGCCGGTCGCCGGGGGCCCGGGCCTGAACCCCGAAAAGCAGTCCGACAGCTTCCAGCGCGCCTATGACCTGAACAAGCAGGTCTCGGTCACCCGCGCTGCCCCAGGTTCGATCAAGCGGCTGACCGTCGCCGTCCTGCTGCGCGATCCCGCCACCGGCAAACGTAGCCAGATGGAGATCACGCAGATTTCCGACTTGGTGAAGTCGGCGGTCGGCTTCGATCAGCAGCGCAACGACAATGTCACCGTCATCAGCCGCAAGTTCGCCGACGCCAATATCGACGACAGCCGCGCCTGGTACGACAATAGCTGGCTGCCCATCGTGGCGCGCAACGCCACCGCGATCCTCATCGCGCTCCTCGTCCTGCTGCTGGGCGTCCGCCCGCTGGTCAAGGCGATGACGAAGAAGAAGGACGAGGCCGAGACCAAGGCGCTGCCCATGGGCGCCGCCGATGGTGCCGCCGCCGACGAGGAAGGCGCCCCGCGCGTCACCGCCGATGGCCAGCCGGTCCCTGAACAGATCGCGGTTCAGCCCGCCGTCACGCTCGACGAGATCGAGGAGACGAACAATTTCGACGACCGCATCGTCAAGGTGCGCGGTTTCACCCGCGACAACCCGGCGCGCGCCGCGCTCGCCATCCGTGACATGATCCGCTCGGAGGCGCAGTCGTGACCGTCACCGCGTCCGAAGGGGGCCGCGTCTATTCGGGGGTCGAGCGCGCCGCCGTGCTGATGATGCTGGTCGGCGAGGAGGAGGCCTCGGCCATCCTCCAGAAGCTGGAGCCCGATGAGGTCCGCGAACTGGGCAAGGCGATGTATTCGATCGCCGATGTCAGCGAGCAGGATGTCGGCTTCGTGCTCGACGATTTCGTCGGCTGTGCCCGTGCCCGCGCCTCGATCGCGTTCCAGCCCAAGCCGATGGTCGAAAGCCTGATGAACCGCGCGCTCGGCCCCGAACGCGCCGGCAGCGTGCTGTCGCGCATCGTGCCGGCCAAGGCCCAGTGCGAGATCGAGATGCTCGGCTGGCTCGACCCGACCGACATCGCCAAGATCGTCGAGAAGGAACATCCGCAGATCGGCGCGGTCCTGATCGCCAATTGCGACCCCGTGGTCGCCGGCAAGGTGCTGGAGCTGCTGCCCGATGTCATGCAGCCCGACATCCTCCACCGCGTCGCGCGGCTGGGTCCGGTGACCCCGCAGGCGATCGAGACGCTGAACGCGGTGCTGACCCGCTGGAGCGAAGGCGGCAGCAGCGGTCAGGGCGTGGCGCTGGGCGGTTCGCGCGAAGCGGCCAAGATCCTGTCGAGCGCGCGCAAGGCGACCGAACAGCGGGTCATGCCCAAGCTGTTCAAGATCGACCGCGACGTCGCCAAACAGATCGAGGAGGCGCTGTTCATCTTCGAGAACCTGCTCGACATGGACGACAAGAATCTGGGCACGCTCATCCGCAACGTCGATGGCGAGATCCTCACCCGCGCGCTCAAGGGCGCGGACGAGGCGGCGCGCGAACGCTTCCTGGGCTGCATGTCGGCGCGTGCGGCGGCCGGTATCCGCGACGAGATCGAGTCGCGCGGCCCGATGAAGCTGTCCGAGGTGCTGGAGGCGCAGAAGGCGATGATCACCGTCGCGCGCAACCTGGCTAAGGACGGCACGATCATGATGGGCGGAGGCGAGGACGATTATGTCTGATTTCGTCGCTGGTTTCTCCGCGCGCCACGACGCGGCGGCCGCGCTGCAACGCGCGTTCATGCCACCGGGTGGCTTTGCCGCCTCGGGCGTGCCGGGTGTCGGTCTGGGCGGCGATGCCGGTCCGGTGTCGTTTCGCGCCCGCGCGCCGATGGGGGCGACCGCATCGGCCGCCGAGCCGCAGCCGAACGGCCAGCCGCGCCATTTCCATCCCGCCAATCGCGACCATGACCCGACCGAGGGCTGGGACCCGTTCGGCGCGTGCCAGGATTCGCCGGCCGAGGCGATGCACGATCCCATCGGCGCCGCGCACGCCGCCGGCCATGCGGAAGGCTATGCCGAGGGGCTGGCGGTCGCCGCACAGCAATTCCAGGCGCGCGCCGAGGCCGAGGCGCGCGACGGACAGCTGATCGACTCGATCGCCCAGGCGATGTCCTCGCGCGTCGACCGCCAGGCGATGGCCGAGCAGCTGCGCCAGACCGTGCTCGCGCTCGTCGGCAAGCTGGTCGGTGAGATCGGTGTCGACGGCGCCCGGCTGGCTGGCCGGATCGAGGCGGCGATCGACCTGATGGCCGATGCGCAGGAAGCCGCCCTGCTGCGCGTCCACCCGGACGATGTCGCACTGCTCGAAGGTCGCCTGCCGCAGAGCATCTTCCCCGTCGGCGACGCCGCGCTGGAGCGGGGCAGCTTCGTCCTCGAAAGCGCCTCGACCATCGTCGAGGACGGCCCGACCATGTGGCTGGACCAGCTGGCCGCCGCGATCGACAAGGTTCCCGTTCCGCAATGCTGAACCGTTTCACCGCCGACTATCTGGAAACGCTGGCCCAGGCGGATTTCGCCCCGCGCGCCAGCGTCGCCGGGCGGCTCGCCTCCTATGACGGGTTGCTGATGGAAGCGGTCGGCCTCTCGCTGCCGGTCGGCACCGTCTGCGCGATCGGCGACAAGGCGGAGGAGCGCGTCGAGGCCGAGGTGATCGGGTTCCGCAACGGCCGCACGCTGATGATGAATCTGGGCGGCCCCGCCCCCCTGCTCCCGCGCGCGCCGGTGCGCCCGCTCGGCCCTCCGGGCGAGGCGGAAGTGGGCGCGGCGATGCTCGGCCGCGTGGTCGACGGGTCGGGCAAGCCGATCGACGGTCTCGGCCCCATTCGCGGTGCGGGCCGCTGGCCGCTGGCGGGCAAGATGCAGTCGCCGCTGGACCGTGGCCGCGTTCTGGAGCCGCTCGACGTCGGCGTCCGCGCGATCAACGGCCTGCTGACCATCGGCCAGGGCCAGCGCGTCGGCATCATGGCGGGCTCGGGCGTCGGCAAGTCGGTACTGCTGGGCATGATGGTCCGCGCCGCCAAGGCCGATGTCATCGTCATCGGCCTGATCGGCGAGCGCAGCCGCGAGGTCGCCGACTTTCTGGAAACCAAGGTCGCCGGCGAGGCGCGCGCGCGCTCGGTGGTGGTCGCGGTGCCGGCCAACCACTCGCCGGTGTTGCGTATTCGCGGCGCCCTGCGCGCCACCGCCATTGCCGAGGCGTTTCGCGCCGAGGGCAAGAAGGTGCTGCTGATCATGGATTCGCTGACCCGCGTGGCGCATGCGGGCCGCGAGATCGGCCTGGCGCTGGGCGAACCCGCCTCGGCGCGCGGCTATCCGCCCTCGGCCATCGCGATGCTGCCCAATCTGATCGAGCGGGCGGGCGCCGATGCGCACGGCACCGGATCGATCACCGCCATCTACACCGTGCTGGCGGACGGCGACGACGGCAACGACCCGGTCGTCGACTCCGCCCGCTCGATCCTGGACGGTCATATCGTGCTCAACCGCCACCTCGCCGAGCGCGGCGTCTATCCGGCGATCGACATCGGTCCCTCGGTCAGCCGCGTGATGACCGACATCGTCGGCCGTCCGCACGCCCAGGCCGCGCGCACGCTGCGCCGGCATCTGGCGACCTATGAGGAAAATCGTGATCTGGTGCTGATGGGCGCCTATCGCTCGGGCGCCGATCCCGCGATCGATGCCGCCATCGCCTGCCACCCGGCGGTGATGGAATATATCCGGCAGGATGCCGACGAGGTCGTACCGCTCGACCATGCGGTCGAGGAACTGGTCGGCGTCTTCGGCCAGCCCGCCGGCTGATAGCGTTTCAGGGGGACATTCATGGCATCGCGACACGACAAGATGCTGACCCGGCTCCACCGGGTCCGCACCCTGCAACTCAACTTGACGATGGCGGAGGAAGCGCGCGCACAGGAGCGCGTCGCGACCGAGCAGCAATTGTCGCACCGCATCGGCCAGCTGATCCAGGCGGTATCGCCCACCCCGACGCCCTCAGCCTCGGCCGCGTCGCTGATGGCGAGTGCGCATTTCCGCCACCGGCTGATCGAATCGGCCGATGCCGCCACGCGGCGCGTGGAAGTCGCCGAACAGCGCGCCGCCCATGCCGGCGAGCAGACCAAGGCCGCCAAGCGTGACCAGACCGCCGTCGAGAAGCTGATCGACCGCGCGCGCGTCGCCGCGATCCGCGCCGAGATGCGCGCGCTGGAGGATATGCCGGCCAGCGGCGGTCGCCGTAATCGGCACGATCCTTGCTGACAGACCTGTCATGATCTCCTCGCTCTCCTCGATGATCGCGCCCGGCGGCGCTGGTTTCCCCGGATCGCCGGCGGCGGCCGGCGGTGGCGATGCGATGACATCCGCGTTCGCGATGCTTTTCGCGCTGATGCCCGGCATGGCCGGCGAGGCGGCCCCCGCGCCGGGCGACGCCAAGACGAAGGGCGATGGCGAGGCGTCGAAGGACGGCAGCACGGCAGAGGACGACGGCAAGGACTTGCCGAGCGACATCATCGCCTTGCCGTCGATGCCGCCCCTGATGAACCCGCCCCCCGAGGCGACCGCGACGCTGCGCGCCGGCACCGACTCGCCGGCGCCGATCGCCAGCCTGCTCGCCGCGATGCCCGACCTGCCGCCGATGAGCGAGGACGGGCCGCATATCCGCGGCACATCGGCCGGCAAGCCCATGGCCACACCTGCGACTGCAAGCCCGCCGCAGGCGGACGTCGGCGCCACCGGGACTGCCGTCACGCCACGCCTCACTATGCCAGCCGCCACGCCGCTGGACACCACGCCCACACACCCGGGCGCATCGCTTGCGCCGCTCCCACTGCCGCTGCCAGACACGGGTAACGCGACCATGCCGGTCGTGCAGAGCGAAGCGACCGTCTCTCCCCGCCCGGCCGCCCCGCTATCGCAGCCTGCTGGCACACGCCCCAGCATGGCGCTGCCGGCCGGCATGGAGCCCGTCGACCCGACACCGGTCGATCCAGCGATCCCGTCGACGCCACCGCCGGCCAATCAACACCTGGCCGCCGCCGTCGAGGTGCCCCGAACGCTCGAAGGCATCGGCAATTCCACGTCGGACAAGGCCGCCCGGCAGGATGTGACCATCCCCCATCCACGCGTCACCTCTGATCCAAGGGGGAGCGCCGGGACGGCGGATGTCGCGCCGACATTGGCCGGCGGAAACCCTGCGAGGGCGGCCATACAAGGGCCCCCGGTTCCGGCCATCGTGCCGGACCAGTCCCTGTCGCCCGACCAGCCCGTGCAGAGGGTTCCGAGGCGCGGCGATCTGCCGGGCCGGTTCAGCGTTGCCGCGACGCCGGCCACGACCCCGCTTCCCGTCACCGTACCCGCGCCAGCCATCCAGCCGGGGCAGGCCGCGCCGGCGATGCGGGTGTTCGCCGGCCTGATGCGCGCCGGGCGGCCGGACGAGGTCGATCCCGTGCGGGAGCGCGCGAAGGCCACCGGCCCCGCGACACTCGATCCCGCCGCGTTGGGCCGTACCGAGTCGCTGGCGCCCGTCGCCGCACCCGGCAGCGCCGACCAGCCCCCCCTCGACATGACCCAGCATCATTGGCCGCAGGCGATGATCGATCGAATCGACCGGATGCGCGAGGATGCCGCCACCGCCGATTCGCGCATCCAGCTGTCGCCCGATGCGCTGGGCGGCATCGCCGTCGCGATCCGGCGCGAGGATGGCGTGACGCATATCCACTTCACCGCCGAACAGGCTCAGACAGCGACCCTGCTCGCCGATGCCCAGCCGACGCTGGCACAGCTGGCCGAGGACAAGGGCATGAAGCTGGGCCAGACGGCGGTCGATCTGGGCCAGTCCGGCCATGGCGAGCGTCAGTCGCCACAGCGACAGCCCGACCCCGTCATTCCCGCCCGCCCCGCCTTTGCGGGCGCGGGCCCCAGCGGCGAGGCCGGCGATTCGCCGACCGCCGCCACTACCACCCGAATCGCGTGAGGATTGAGACATGAGCGACGAAAAGGACGAAAAGGCCCCGAAGAAGAAGGGCAAGCTAGGCAAGATCCTGGTGATGGTGGTGGGCGTGCTCGTCCTGCTGGGCGGGGGCGTCGGCGCCGGCCTCTATGCCGCCAGTTCCGGCCTGATCGGCGGCGGCCATGATGCCGAAGCGGCGGCCGATGCCAGCCACCCCGGCCCCAAGCTGGTGCCCAAGTCCGAACAGAAGCGCGCCGGTGAAGGCGGTGGCGAAGGCGAGCATGGCGGCGGCGGCGAGGGCGGCGAACACGGCGCAGAGGGCGGCGAGGCCAAGGAGCATGTGGGCATGCCGACGCCGGTCGGCGATGGCGGCGAACGCTATGCCTCCAACTATTACGAGATGCCCAAGGACTTCACCTCGAACCTGCGCGACTCGGTGCACGTCATCCAGGTCGGCCTGGCCATCTCCACCCCCTATGACGACACGGTCATCAGCAACCTGAAGACCAACGACCTGGCGGTGCGCTCGGCGATCCTGATGACGCTGGGCGATGCCAATGAGGAACAGGTGTTCAGCAGCGAGGGCAAGCGCGACCTGCAACGCAAGCTGGTGAATTCGATCAACGAGATTCTGCGTCAAAAGGAAGGATTCGGGGGTATCGCTAACGTCTACTTTACCAATTTCGTTGTTCAGTGAGGCATGGTTAACGCCACCGCACAGATGGACGAACGCGAGCGTCATCGCCCCCAGGCCGCCGATCACGGCGTGCTGGGGACGACCAAGCTCAATCCGTTCGGCGACCTGCACACGATGCAGCATCTGTCCGCGCGTCTCGCGCGGTCGTTTCGGGGGCTGTTCGAATCGCTTCTTCGTGAGGAACTGCGCTGCTGGGCCGAGCCGCTGGTGGTCCAGCGCTTCGCCGATTACCGGGCCGAGCGCGGCGATGGCCTGAGCGCGTGGCTGCCGATGACGATGACGTCGGTCGGCGGCCCGGCGATCCAGGCGGACGCGCAGGCGCTGTGCGTGGTCGAGGGCGGCTTCATGCTGTCGCTGATCGACCTGTTCTTCGGCGGGGCCGGCCGCGCGCCCGATACGCTGCCCACCGAATTCTCGCCCGCCGTCGATGCCATGATCACCCGCCTGGGCGACATGATGGCCGCCCCGATGCGCCAGGCCTGGGAATCGCTGGCCCGGATCGAGTTTCACCCCGGCGCGCCCGAAAGCTCACCCGCGATGCTCGCCCGGATGGACGGCGAGGACGCGATGATCGTCACCCGCTTCGGCATCGCCGGGCAGGATCGCCGGCCGACCATGCTCGACATCCTCTATCCGGTCGCCGCGCTGAAGCCGCACGGCTCGGCGCTGACCGGCAAGGTCGTCGACAAGCAGGCCGAGGCCGATCCTACCTGGCGCGGCGACCTGACCCGCGCGGTGATGACGGTGCGTTTCCCCGTCCGCTCGGTGCTGGCCGAACCGGTCGTCTCGCTCAACCGCCTGATGGAGCTGAAGATCGGTGACGTGATCCCGATCAGCTTCGGGCCGGAAGTGCCGGTAATGGTGGGCGGCGATCTGCTCGGCATGGGTACGGTCGGCACCGCCAATGGCCGCGCCGCCGTCCAGCTCACCTCGCTTGCCCGCTCGGCCGAAGGCCTGGCGCAGACTTTCCACGAAGGACACGCAGAATGAACGACATGGCCGGCGGATTTCCGGTCGACACCTCGGTCGCGGCCAATTTCCGGCTGCTCCAGGACGTCGACGTCAAGCTGACCGTCGAGATCGGCTCGACCCAGCTGTCGCTGCGCGAATTGCTGGCGCTGTCCGAATCGAGCGTCATCGAACTCGATCGCCAGGCCAACGAACTGCTCGACGTGCTGGTCAACGGCACGCTGATCGGGCGTGGCGAGGTGGTGACGGTCGGCGACCGCTTCGGCGTGCGCATGACCGAGCTGGTCAATCCCGACAAGCGCGGCTGATATCCCGATGCTCTGGTCCTATGTCCTGAAGCTGGTCATCCTGCTGCCGCTGGTGTGCGGCCTGATGATCGGGTGCCTGTATCTGTGGCGGCGGCTGGAGAGCCGGATGCCGGGTCGCCCCGCGACCAAGCTGATCCATCTGCGCGAGACGATGATGATCTCGCCCGGCCTGCGCCTGGCGGTCATCGAGTTCGAGGGGCGCAACCTGCTCGTCTCGGTCGGGCGCGGCGGCGTCCAACTGGTCGACAAGGTCGAGGGCAAGGCCGGCGCGCCCTTCCCCGCCGCACCGGTTCCGCCGGTGCCCCCACGCCGCACCGATTTCGTGTCGCGCTTCGCGCCCAAGCCGCCCCAGGGTGAGTTGTGAGCATTTCCGTGACCCGCCGGGGCACCGGCCCCGCGCTGATCCGCCCGCGCCAGGACGTCGCGCCCAAGCGTAGCCTGAAGCCGCTGTGGATCCTCCTCGCGCTGCTGCTCGCCCTCGTCATCGCGATGCCCGCCTTCGCCCAAGCCGTGCCCGCCGCCCCGGCGGCCGCGCCGGCCCCCGGTGTCGGCGACGCGGTCGACCGCGCGATCGGCCAGCTGGGCGGCGGCGGCAATGGCAGCACCGGCTCGCTGAGCCTGTCGCTCCAGGTCCTGATCATCATGGGCCTGCTGACGATCCTGCCGGGTATCATCCTGATGATGACCAGCTTCACCCGGATCGTCATCGTGCTCGCCATCCTGCGCCAGGCGCTGGGCCTGCAGCAAACGCCGCCCAACCAGGTGCTGATCGGGCTGGCGATGTTCCTGTCCTTCTTCATCATGTCGCCGACGATCAGCCAGATGAACGCGAACGCGATCCAGCCCTATGCCGAGGGTCGCCTGCCGGGCACCGAGATGATCAAGGCCGCCGGCGCGCCGCTCCACGCCTTCATGGCCAAGCAGACGCGGGTGAAGGACGTGACGATGTTCGCGCAGATGGCCAAGTCCGGCCCCTACGCCAGCCCCAACGACATTCCCTATTCGGTGCTGCTGCCCGCCTTCGTCACCTCGGAGCTGAAGACCGCGTTCCAGATCGGCTTCCTGATCTTCCTGCCCTTCATCGTCATCGATCTGGTGGTCGCCACCGTGCTGATGGCGCTGGGCATGATGATGCTGTCGCCCTCAATCATATCGCTGCCGTTCAAGCTGCTGCTGTTCGTGCTGGTCGACGGCTGGGCGCTGACCATGGGCAGCCTGGCGAACAGTTTCGCGACGTAATGCCTATGGGCTTCGACTTCGCTCAGCCTGAACGGCTGTAGGGAGAGGCCCATTGCAAGCCTGAGCAGCCCCAGCGGCGGGGGAAGCAGGTCTTCGTTAACCATTCTCACGGCATAATCCGTTCGGCCTGAGCCCTTCGGCTGGCTGGCAAGCCAGCCGCTCAGGATAAACTTCGGCGCTTTGCGCCGAAGTCGAAGGCCACGGGAAAACCTCACCCAGATGGGACCAAAGACCGCATCATGGACGCCCAATATTTCCTGACGCTGGCCAACCAGACCATGTGGGTGCTGGCGCTCGCCGCCGCGCCGATCCTGCTGCCCGTGCTGGTCTCCGGTCTGGTGATCGGCATGATCCAGGCCGCGACCTCGATCAACGAACAGACCCTGTCATTCGTGCCCAAGCTGATCGTCGTCGCCGTCTCGATCCTGATCTTCGGCAGCATGATCATGGGGCTGCTGGGCGACTTCACCGTCAGCATGTTCGAACGCATCCCGGATCTGGTCAAGTGAAGGTCCGGGCTCAATAGCATGCTCGGCTTCGGCCTCTCGATCGAGCCGCAGGCCTGGGCGATCCTGTTCATCATGATCAGGATCGGGGCGGCGTTCATCACCGCGCCGGTGTTTGGCGCGGTGTCGATCCCCCTGCCCGTGCGGATCAGCCTGGCCGGCGCCATCGCCTTTCTGGTCAATTCGGTCCATCCGGTCGTGCCGCCGCCCGTCATCTTCTCGCTGCCCACCATCATGTCGGTCGCGGCCGAGGCGATCGTCGGGCTCGCGCTCGGGCTGATCCTGCAGGTCGCCTTCACCGCGCCGCTCGTCGCCAGCGAGCTGATCGGCGGGTCGATGGGGATCAACTTCGCGGCCACGATCGATCCGCTCAACGGCCGCTCGACCCAGGCGCTGGGCCAGTTCTTGACGGTCATGCTGACGCTGTTGTTCCTGTCGGTCGACGGACACCTCGTCCTCGTCGACATGATCGTCAAAAGCTACGACGCGCTGCCGCCGGGGCAAGCCTGGATGGCGCCGGCGCAGTTCCGCGCGATCGCGCTGTTCGGCGGCTACGCCTTTCTCGCCGGTCTGCTGCTGGCGTTGCCGGTCGGCTTCCTGCTGCTCTGCCTGAACCTGGTCGTCGGCATGATGAGTCGCGCCGCGCCCGCGCTCAACCTGTTCTCGGTGGGCCTTCCCGCCGCGCTCGGCGTCGGCGTCATCGCCATCGCCGTCGCCTTCCCCGCCATGGGCGACTATATGCTCGTCATCATCCGCGAGGCGCTGTCCGCCACCGAAACCCTGGTGATGGGCTGATGTCGGAGGGCGGCGAGAAAACAGAAGCCCCAACCCAAAAGCGCCGCGACAAGGCGCGCGAGGACGGGCAGATCCTGCGCAGCAAGGATCTGGCGGCGGCGCTGGTGATGATGGCGGGTATCGCCTGGCTGATGTTCGCGGGCCCCGCGCTGATCGGCGCGTGCAAGGCGGTGATGACGACGAGCTTCCAGTTCGGGCGTGCCGATGTCGAGGATTTCGAGCCGTTCCGCCCGCTCATGGAGGCGGGGTGGAAACTGCTCCCCTCGCTCGCCTCGCTGTTTGCGGTCACCATCGTCGCCACCATCGCGTCGCAGGCGGGCCTCGGCTCGCTTCAGTTCAATCCCAAGGCGATGGCGCCCAAGCCGTCCAAGCTGAACCCCGCCTCGGGACTGAAACGCATCTTCGGGATGCAGGGCTGGACCGAACTCGGCAAGTCGCTGCTGAAGGTCGTGCTGCTCGGCGCGATCGGCGGCTATATGCTGTGGACCTCGTCGCACGCCACGCTGGGGCTGGCGCAATCGGATCTGAACGGCGCGATCGGGGCGCTGGGCGGCACCTTCATCACCATCCTGCTCGTCATGGGCTTCGGCCTGGTGCTGATCGCCGGGTTCGACGTGCCGATCCAGATCTTCCAGCTGATGTCCAAGCTCAAGATGACCAAGCAGGAGGTCAAGGACGAGCATAAGGAAAGCGAAGGCAATCCCGAGGCCAAGGCGCATATCCGCGCCAAGCAGCGCGAGATGTCGCACCGCGCGGTGCGCGCGGCGGTGCAGGAGGCGCATGTCATCCTGACCAACCCGACCCATTTCGCGGTCGCGCTACGCTATGATCGCGGCAAGGACGAGGTGCCGGTGGTCGTCGCCAAGGGTCGCGGCGCCACCGCGCTGGCCATTCGCGAGCTGGCCGGCGAGTTCGCGACACCGATCCTGGAATATCCGCAGCTCGCCCGTGCGCTCTATTACACCAGCCGCGAAGGCCAGGAGGTGCGCGCCGACCTGTATCAGGCGATCGCCGTCGTCCTCGCCTTCGTCTTCGGCCTCAATGCAGGTGCGGGCGGCACGGCGCAGCCGCCGGTCGAGGTGCCGACGACCGCGCGCTTCGACGAAAACGGCGTCGCGCAGCCATGACGGCACGCTTCTTTGCCCCGGGCGCTAATTTGCCCCGGGCGCTAAAGTCCGCCGCCGCGCGGCCGTTATGACGTTCGAGCGCGCGCCGGAGTATCGTCGATGACCACCATTTCCTCGAGCACATCGTCACCGACGCCGACATCGACCAGCAGCACCGCGTCGTCGTCGAAACCGGGCAGCGCGACGCAGAACGCGACCAAGACCGCCGCCCAGTCGCTGTTCAACTCGTTGCAGGCGGGTTCGGGCGTGGATCTGTCCACCCTCGTCCCCTCGCTGATCGAAGCGCAGTTCGCGACCAAGACCGCCGCGCTGCAGGCCAGGGCGGACACGCTGACCGCGCAGATCTCGACCGTGTCGTCGATCAAGAGCGCGATCACCGATTTCGCCTCCGCGCTCGCCTCGCTGGCGCAAGGGGGGACGCTCGCCACCCAGGCGACCAGTTCCGACCCCGCGACCATGAGCGTGACGACGGCGGCGGGGGCCAAGCTGGCGGGCATGTCCAAGTCGATCACCATCAACGCGCTGGCGAGCGCGCAGGTCTCCTCGACCAAGACGTCCTTTTCCAAGACCGCCTCGCTGGGCACGGGCAGCCTGTCGATCCAAGTCGGGACCAAGGATGCCGTATCGGTGTCCTTCACCGAAGAGGATTCCACGCCCGAACGGCTCGCCGCCAAGATCAACGCGGCCAATACCGGGATCAAGGCGTCGGTCGTCACCGATGCCAATGGCGATGCCTTCCTGTCCTTCACCGGCGCCAGCGGCAAGGATAACGGCTTCACCATCACCGCGTCGGAGGGCGATACGCCGGGGCTGGCGCGGCTGAACGTCGGCAACGGCGCGACCGGCACCGCCACCTCGACCAATGCGGCCAATGCCAGCATCACGATGGACGGCGTCACGGTCGAACGCGCGAGCAATACGGTCAACGATCTGGTGCCCGGCGTGACCATGACGCTGTCCGCCGTATCGACCAAGCCGCTGTCGCTGACCGGCTCGGCGCCCAGTTCCGCACTCAGCACCGTCGTCGCGAATTTCGTCGCCACCTATAACGACAACATGACCGCGCTGAACAAGGCGATCGACCCGATGACGGGCGAATTGCGCAGCGATCCGGCGGCGCGTTCGCTGGCCCAGTCGATGCGCACGCTGACCACCACCAAGCTGGTGCCGGGCGACGATCTCGATCTGGGGCCCAAGACGCTGGCCGATCTGGGCGTGCGCACCGAAAAGGACGGAACGCTCAGTATCGATCAGGTGCGGTTGACCAAGACGCTGTCCGACTTTCCCGACTCGGTCGAAAAGATGTTCCAGCCCAGTGGCGACAATCTGATCGGCCTGTCGGCGCGGATGAACAGCGTCCAGCTGTCGGCGACCAGCAGCGTGTACGGTCTGACCGCGTCGGCCAGCAATCTGAACCAGGCGCAAAAGGACGTGTCCGACCAGCAGAGCCGCCTGTCGGACAATCGCAACCGGGCCAGCGAAGCGATGACGGCGCGCTTCTCGGCGATGAACAGCCGCGTCTCGGCCTATAAATCGGTGCAGAACTTCATGGATCAACAGGTCAAGATGTGGACGAAGAGCAACTGAGATGAGCTACGCCTCCGCCTTCCTGACCGATCCCGCCGCCGTCTATCGCCAGATCGACGTGGTCGGCCGCACCGCGATGGCCGATGGCCCCGCGCTGGTGCAGCTGCTCTACGAGGAACTGATCGCCGCATTGCGCTCCGCCGCCTGGGCGACCGAACATGGCCAGCTCGCCCGCAAGAGCGAGCGGGTGACGCGCGCCACCGCCATTCTGTTCGCGCTGGAAGCCGGGCTCGACTTCGACAATGGCGGCGAAATGTCGATCACCTTCGCCAAGCTCTATGCCGGCGCGCGCAAGCAGATCGTCGACGGCTCGCTGGGCCAGGACGCGCAGCTGTTCCGCACGGTGGCCGCCAACATGCTCGAAATCGCCGAGGCGTGGGAAACCGTGCGCAAGATGAACGCCGCCAACGCGAAGAACTGAACTCCGGCGCGGCGCCGGCGCGGCGTATCCGTTATCGCCGGAACCAGTGCCGCTGGACGAAATAGATGACGATCGCCGCCGCGATCAGCGCGCAGGCGCCCAGGATCGCGTCGAACGCCCAGGGCTCGTCGGCATAGGGCAGCGTCTTGACGTTCATGCCGTACAGCCCGGTGATGAAGGTCAGCGGCAGGAACACCATCGCCACGATCGAGATCAGGAGCGCGCGATTGTCGATCTGCTCGGCGCGCATGTCGGTCAGCGTTTCGTGGATCAGCGCGGCGCGTTCGCGGATCGACTCCAGTTCCTCGGCCATGCGTGCGGCGCGGTCGGCGGCGGCGGACAGATGCAGCCGGTCGTCATCGGCCAGCCAGTCCCCGGGCAGCGCCGCCAGCTTTTCCAGTGCCGCACGCTGCGGATTGAGGAAGCGGCGATAACCGATCGCGGCGACGCGCACCCGGCTGACCGTGCGGCGCAGTTGGAACACGCGGTGTTCGTCCAGCTGCTCCTCGCAATCGTCCAGATTGTCGCCCAGCCCCGCGACGTCGGGGTCGAGATCGCTGGTGATCGCGGTAGCGAAGGCGGTGATCAGGTCGCCGGGATCGGCGATCACGTCGCCCTCCACCTCCTTGCGGACCACGTCGACCGCCAGCAACGGGCGGCGCGTGACCGAATAGATGCGGCCCTTGGCCGCCCATATCCGCACCGAGGCGAGCATGTCGGACCCGTCGAGCGGCTCGCTGCTGCGCCCGCGCAGGTTGAGGAACGCCCCCTCGCCCACCGCCTCGCAGCGTGGCCGGGTCTCGGTGGCGGTCAGCGCGTCGACGACATAGTCGGGCAGATGCGCCGAGTCGCGCAGCCAGCGCTGCGCCACGGCATCGTTGGTCTCCAGATGCACCCAGACCAGCCGCGCCTCGACCGACACGGCCTCACGCACCCCGATCGGTTCGACCTGGCCCTTGTCGATGCGATAGGCGAAACCGGTCATGCGGGGTCCGCCATCGACAGGTCGACCACCTGCCCCTCGCCGGCGTCGGCGAACGGCGCATCGGTGGCGATGCGCACCGCATCGGCGCGCGCGCGATCGAGAATGGCGGGGGGCACGTCGGCGCGGTGATAGACGCGGTCGGCGGCGGCGAGCGCCCGCGCCTGGCGCAGCGTCAGGTCGTCGGGATCGGTGGAGGTCAGCACGAACGCCTCGACCCGCGCCGCCGGGCGATCGGCACTGGCGAGCCAGCCCTCGACATCGGTCCCGCCCGCCAGCGGATCGAGCGCGCCGCCGGGGGACAGCGCCGCGCCGATCGCCCGCCGTCGCTCGGCGCAATCGGGAAAGCGCGCGCGCAAGCCGGCGCGCGCGGCATACAGCCCCTCGGCCAGCCGCCCCAGTCCGGCAGGAAGCAACGTCTCCAGTCGCTGACGCAATGCCGCCGCCAGCCCCGCCGACACGCCGCCGGTGCCGATCGCGACGATCACCGGCCCACGCTCGACGATGGCGGGCAAGGTGAAGTCACACGCCGCCGGCCGGTCGACCGCGTTGACCAGCACGCCGCGCGCCTTCAGCCGGGCGATGGCGGCTTGCGCGGCGTCCTCATCCTCGATCGCGACGATGGCGAGCGCGGCCGGCACCTCCTCGCCCACCACCTGCGCCCCGGCCCGGTCGAGCAGGCGACGCTTAGCCTCGGCGGGTTCGCCCTCGCCCAGCAGGATCACCGGGCGACCGCCCAGCCGGACGAACAGCGGCAGGCTGGCGAGGCTCACGTCACTATTCCTCCCCTGTAAGGGGAGGGGAACCAGCGAAGCTGGTGGAGGGGTGTCACCGCTGGAGATGGAATACTCCCTCGCGACGGGTGACACCCCTCCGTCAGGCCTGCGGCCTGCCACCTCCCCTCACAGGGGAGGAAGGCCGCAGAACCTGACATCACTTCTTCAGCCACTCCGGCACGCGCTCGGCGGCGATGATCGTCTCGGCGGCGATGCGGTCGGCGACGACGGCGAAGCGGTCGCCCTCGACCATCACCTCGGGGACCAGCGGACGGCTGTTATAGGTCGACGCCATGGTCGCGCCGTACGCGCCCGCCGTGCGGAACACGGCGAGGTCGCCCGACTTCACCACGTCGATCTCGCGGTTCATCGCGAAGGTGTCGCCCGTCTCGCACACCGGCCCCGCGATATTCGCCATCATCGTCTCGCCGGTCGGCTTCACCGCGACGAAATCGTGATGCGCGTCATACAGCGCGGGCCGCATCAGGTCGTTCATCGCCGCATCGACGATGACATAAGGGTTGGCGACACCCGGCTTCACCCAGACGACCTCGGTGGCGAGTACCCCGGCATTGCCCGCGATGACCCGGCCGGGCTCGAACATCAGTTCGACGTCCCAGTCCTTCGTCACGTGCGCCACCATCTCGCCATAGGCGGCGGGCGCGGGCATCACGTCGCCTGGCTTGTACGGCACGCCCAGGCCACCGCCCAGATCGACGCGGCTAATGCGATGGCCCGCCCCGCGCAGCTCGGCAACCAGCTCGCCGACGCGCCTGTAGGCGGCCTCCAGCGGGGCCAGATCGCCCAGCTGGCTGCCGATATGGCAAGCGACGCCCTCCAGGTCGATGCCGGGCAGGCCGGCTAGACGGTCGAACATGCCCAGCGCCTGGTCGATCGGCACGCCGAACTTGTTTTCCTTGCGACCGGTCGAGATCTTGGCGTGGGTGCCCGCATCGACGTCCGGGTTCACGCGCAGCGTGGCGGGTGCGACCAGGCCACGTTCATGCGCCAGCTCGGCAAGGACCGCGCCCTCTTCCTCCAGCTCCAGGTTGAACTGGCCGATCCCGGCCTCGAGCGCGGCGACCAGCTCGGCACGAGTCTTGCCGACGCCGGAGAACACGATGTCCTCCGCCTTCATCCCCGCCGCCAGCGCGCGGCGCATCTCGCCGACCGAGACGACGTCGGCGCCGTACCCTTCGTCCGCCAGCACGCGCAGCACCGCGATATTGGGGTTCGCCTTGATCGCATAGGCCAGGTGGACACGCGGCAGCGCGCCCAGCCCCTCGCGGAACACCTGCGCATGACGGCGGAAGGTGGACGCGGAATAGATATAGACCGGCGTGCCGACCTCCGCCGCGATCCGGGACACGGGCACATCCTCCACATGGAGTTCGCCGTTCGAGAAATGAAAATGGTCCATCAGCGGGGGGGCAAATCAAATTCGTCCGAACGCCGTTCCTGCGACTGGGTCATCAGTTCGTCGGAGCGTTGCGGGCGTTGTTGGGGGGTGGGCGTCAGCAATTGCCTCGGCGTCGGGGTGGCGGTCGCACCGCGCGGCGCGACGGGTAGCGCCTCGCCCTTCGGCGGCTGCAGCCGGTTGGCCGCACCGCACGCCGACAGGCCGAGCGCGATCAGGAGGACAAGGCCACGCTTCACGGCCGCAGCCCCCGCGCGGTGGCGATGGCGGCGCGGACATTGGCGGGCGCGGTGCCGCCGAAGCTGACCCGGCTGGCAACAGAGGCATCGACCGACAGGACATCATAGATGCTATCGTTGATGCGCGCGTCGATGCCGGTCAGATCGTCCAGGCTCAGTTCGTGCAGCATCACGCCCTTCTCCTCGGCGCGCTTCACCGCGCGGCCGGTGATGTGATGCGCCTCGCGGAAGGGGATGCCGCCGACGCGCACCAGCCAGTCGGCCAGATCGGTCGCGGTCGAGAAGCCCGCTTCCGCCACGGCGCGCATCCGCTCCGTGCGGAAGGTCGCGCTCTGGATCATGCCGGTCATCGCCGCGATCGACAGCGCCAGGAGGTCGTGCGCCTCGAACACCGGCGGCTTGTCGTCCTGCATGTCCTTCGAATAGGCGAAAAAAAAAAAAAAAAAAAAAAAAAAAAAAAAAAAAAAAAAAAAAAAAAAAGCAGCGGGGGGG
>NZ_JBNNOB010000048.1:0-24116 GCF_050274375.1 Sphingomonas sp. NPDC019816 | reverse complement strand
CCACGGAAACCGCCGCCGCCGCCGCCGAAGCCGCCGCGATCACCACCGCCGAAGCCGCCACGGTCGCCGCCGCCGCCGAAGCGATCGCCACCACCAAAGCCGCCGCCGAAGCCGCCACCGCCGAAACGGTCACCGCCGCCGAAGCCGCCGCCACCGAAATCGTCGCTGCCGCCGAAATTGTCCCGCTTGTCGCGACCACGCGTGCCGCGATTGCCCCGGCTACCTCTATCGAAACCCATAAGCCCTGTTCGTCTTCCCGGTTCGCCCGCAAATGTCATCTTCAAGAACCGTGCGCCGGACGAAGAGCGCGGGTCTTTTGGCGCCAAACCTTTTGCGCCTAGTTCCGATCCATAACGCAGAAGGGCAGCCATCGCGAACGAAATCGTGCGAACCGCTTCTCGCTTTATCGCGAACAAAGCAGATTGCGTCGGAATTGTGGCCGAAACTCCACAACATCTCCGAAAATTTGCGCGAATCGCCGTGACCAACCGGACGCCGCCGCACCGCGCCTTGGCCCATCCCCGACTCCATCATCATGGTTGAGGCTTGCCCCGCCGGTCGCTAGGGCATGTCCATGACCGTTCACCTGCATGAAGAAGACATTCCCGCCGATCTGTTCGCGCCCGGCGCCGCGATCGCGGTCGATACCGAGACGATGGGCTTGATCACGCCGCGCGACCGGTTGTGCGTCGTCCAGCTGTCCGATGGCGGGCCGGACGAGCATCTGGTCCGCTTTTCGCCCGACAGCGATTATGCCGCGCCCAATCTGCGCGCGCTGCTCGCCGATCCGGCACGGTTGAAGCTCTATCATTTCGGGCGATTCGATATCGCGGCGATCCGCCATTATCTGGGCGTGGTGGCAGCGCCGGTCTATTGCACCAAGATCGCCTCGCGGCTGATCCGCACCTATACCGACCGCCATGGCCTGAAGGAGCTGGTGCGCGAACTGCTGGGCGTCGAGCTGTCCAAGGCGCAGCAATCGTCGGACTGGGGCGCGCCCGAGCTGTCGGACGCGCAACGCGAATATGCCGCGTCGGACGTGCGCTATCTCCACCGCATGAAGGTCGAACTCGACAAGCGCCTGGTGCGCGAGGGTCGGATGGAACTGGCGCAGGCCTGCTTCGATTTCCTGCCGGCACGCGCCGAGCTCGATCTGGCGGGCTGGCCGGAAACCGATATCTTCGCCCACGCCTAAGGTATATTTGCCTGAATCGGGGCTTCGCAGGAAAGGCCGCCATGTCCGAAATCGCCGACCGCGTCCGTACCCAGCGGCAGATCTGGGCCGCGCCGGGCAGCCGTCACGATCGATTCGTGACGATGGCGCGCCGGCTGCTGCCCAGCGCGATCGGCGTGCTGACCGCCTTTCTGGTGATGGCGCCGATCTATTCGTCGAGCGAGGTGTCCTTCGTCCTCGACAAGAAGAAGGTCGAGGTCGCGCAGGAACGGATGAAGATCCAGGCGGCGCAGTATCGCGGCGTCGACGACAAGGGACAGCCTTTCGTGCTCGACGCCGGCTCGGCGATCCAGCGCAGTTCGGCCGAACCGGTGGTGCAGCTCAACCGGCTGGCCGCCGCGATCCGTCTGTCGGACGGCCCCGCCACGGTCAGCGCCAATTCGGGCCGCTACGACATGCGCACCGAGCAGGTGAAGCTGGACGGTCCGCTCGATTTCAAATCGGCCGGCGGCTACAACCTCAAGACCCGCGACGCGACGATCGATCTGCAGCAGCGGATGCTGGTCTCGGGCGGGGCGGTCACGGGCCAGGCGCCGCAGGGCACGTTCCGCGCCGACAAGCTGCGGGCCAATCTGGAAGATCGCACCGTCACGCTGGATGGCAACGCCCGCTTGCGCATCGTCCCGTAAAGCACGAAATAGCGCGTCATGCACAAGCTCACCGCCGTGATGGCGCCTGTCCTCATCGTCCTCGCGGCCTCCGCCCCGGCGCAGACCCGGCACAACAGCCGTGCGCCGATCGATTTCGGCGCGGACCATATCGAGTTGCAGGACAAGGCGAATCGCGCCGTCCTGTCGGGCAATGTCGCGGTGCGCCAGGCGGAGATGACGCTAAACGCCGCGCGGATGACGGTGGCGTATACCGGTCAGGTGATCGGCGGCAATCCGCAGGTCTCGCGGCTGGACGCCTCGGGCGGGGTGGTCGTCAAGCGGCCCGATCAGACCGCGCGCAGCCAATATGCGATCTACGACCTCAACCGCCGGGTCATCACCATGCTGGGCAACGTCACCCTGACCCAGGGCGGCAATACGGTGAGCGGCGGGCGGCTGACCATCAATCTGGATACCGGTCGCGCGGTGATCGACGGATCGTCGGTCGCCGGCGGCGGCTCGACCGGGGCCGGCGGCACCACCCGCGCGCCCTCGGGCCGGGTGACGGGCACCTTCTCGGTCCCCGACCGCAACTGACATACTGATCGCGAACCCCATGCTCGGCTGTTTGCGGTTGGCATGGGGCTCGCTAAAGTCCCCCAAGAAAGGGAAGACACCGGCCGATGGACATGGAAACCCCGATCCGCGAGGGCAGCGATCGCACCGGCGGCGCCCCGCGCCCGGCGGCCGAGCCGCCCGTGTCGCAAGGGCTTCAGGTCGTCTCGATCGCCAAAAGCTATGACAAGCGCGTCGTCCTGACCGACGTGTCGGTGTCGGTCGGGCGTGGCGAGGTGATCGGCCTGCTCGGCCCCAATGGCGCGGGCAAGACGACCTGCCTCTATTCGGTCATGGGCCTGGTGAAGCCCGATTCGGGCCGCATCATGCTGGACGGCGAGGATATCACCGGCCTGCCCATGTATCGCCGCGCGATCCTGGGCCTGGGCTATCTGCCGCAGGAAACCTCGATCTTTCGCGGGCTGTCGATCGAGAAGAACATCTCGACCGTGCTCGAACTGGCCGAGCCGGACCCGGCCGAGCGCGCGCGCAAGCTCGACCGACTGCTTGAGGAATTCGGGCTGACCCGGTTGCGCGCCGCGCCCGCCATGGCGCTGTCGGGCGGTGAGCGTCGCCGCGCCGAGATCGCGCGCGCGCTGGCCGCCGATCCGTCGATCATGCTGCTCGACGAGCCGTTCGCGGGCATCGATCCGATCTCGATCGCCGACATCCGCGATCTGGTGAAGGATCTGAAGCGCCGCGACATTGGCGTGCTGATCACCGATCATAATGTCCGCGAGACGCTCGACATCGTCGACCGCGCCTACATCATCTATGACGGCCGGGTGCTGTTCACCGGATCGCCGGAGGAACTGGTCGCCGACGCCAATGTCCGCCGGCTCTATCTGGGCGAAGGCTTCTCGCTCTGACGCGATGACGGTGCCGCCTCGATCCGCACCCCCATCCTTTGCCGACCCCGCCGGGGGTTGGGGGCGCGGCGCTGAACCGGAACGCGCACCGTGAGCTTGGCACCACGCCTCGACATCCGCCAGTCGCAATCGCTGGTGATGACGCCGCAGCTGCAGCAGGCGATCAAGCTGCTGACGCTGTCCAATCTGGAGATCGAGGCGTTCATTGCCGAAGAGGTGGAGAAGAACCCCCTGCTCGACGCGGGCGGCGTGCGCGAGGTGGCGACGGCCGAGCGCCCCGAGCGCGAGGCACCGGCGGGCGCCGACGAGCTGGTCGGCGGCACCGCGCCGGCCGAGGACCGCGCGCTCGACCTGGATTACGCGACCGAGAGCCATCAGCAGGACAGCGTCGCCGATGGCGGCACCGGCCCCGATGGCGGCCTGTCGCTGAACGGGACTACGGGCGGCGCCGGCCCGGGCGGCGAGGACGGCCCCGACTGGGATTCGCTGGCCGATGACGCCCCCAATCTCGCCGAGCATCTGGAGGCGCAGGCTGCGCTCGTCCTGTCCGGTGTCGAGCGTACCATCGCCAGCCATCTGATCGATCAGCTGGACGAGGCGGGCTACCTCACCGCCCCGCTCGACGAGATCGCCGATCGGCTTGGCGTCGCGGTCGGGCGGGTCGAATCGGTCTTGGCCGTGGTACAGGGTTTCGATCCGACCGGCGTCGGCGCGCGCGATCTGGCCGAGTGCCTGGCGCTTCAGGCGCGCGAGGCGGATCGCTACGATCCCTGCATGGCCCGGCTGATCGCGCATCTCGACTTGCTGGCGCGGGGCGATCTGGCCCGGCTGAAGCGCATCTGTGGCGTCGATGACGAGGATATGGCGGACATGATCCGCGAGTTGCGCGGCTATGATCCCAAGCCCGGTTGCCGCTATGGCGGTGAGGCCACGCAGGCCGTGGTGCCCGATCTGTTCGTCACCCGCACGAAAGCCGGCTGGGGGATCGAGCTCAACACCGCCACCCTGCCCCGCGTGCTGGTCAATCGCCGCTATTATCAGGAACTGCGCCACGGCCCGCAGGACAAGGGGTCCAAGGCGTGGCTGGCCGATTGCCTGGCCAGTGCCAACTGGCTGATGAAGGCGCTCGACCAGCGGCAGCGCACGATCATCAAGGTCGCGACCGAAATCGTGAAGCAGCAGGAGGCGTTCTTCCTGCACGGCGTCGCGCATCTCAGGCCGCTGACGCTGGCGCGGGTGGCCGAGGCGATCGGCATGCACGAATCAACCGTCAGCCGGGTGACCAGCAACAAATATCTCAGCTGCGCACGCGGGCTCTACGAACTGAAATTCTTCTTCACCAGCGGCATCGCGGCGGCGGATGGCGGCGATGCCGTGTCGGCCGAGGCGGTGAAGAGCGCGATCAAGGCGCTGATCGCGAACGAAGGCGCCAAGATCCTGTCCGACGACACGCTGGTCGAACTGCTCCAGGCCAAGGGCTTCGATATCGCGCGGCGCACGGTCGCCAAATATCGCGAGTCGATGGGTATCGGCAGCTCGGTCCAGCGCCGCCGCGCCCGCACGCTGAACGGTTGATCCCCGCCGGTCGCCACGGTTGAACCGTCGCGACGGTGTATTATATTGCAAATACAGTTGTGGCGGGAGCCGAATGGCGATGGGCAAGAAAAAGCATAAGAAGAAGCAGAAAAAGGCCGATGCGGCGGCGGCGGAACAGGCCGCGACCCACCAGCCCTCGCCCCTGCACCGCGTCGGACAGGCACTGCTCGATCAGGCGCGCAGTCCGGCGGGACGACAGCTGATCGCCACGGGGCTCGTCGCCGCCGCCACCGCCCTGGCGCGCGAGGCCAACCGGGCAGCCAAACCCGCAGCCGATGCCGCCGTCACTGCCAGCGAGCCCACGCCACCGCCGGCCACGCCGCCGGTTCGCCCGGACGTGACGGCCTTTGCCGGCCTGGCGCTCTCGGCGCTCGATCAGTTCATCCAGCGCAAGACGCCGAACGACAAGACCTGACTTGCGGGCGACGATGCCCTTCGTTCGATGTGTTGACGGGGGGAGCGACCGGGTCGCTCGACCCCCGGTATCGACGCGCGGTGCCGGTTTCCCGGCGGCTTCCGCTCCTGCATATTGTTTTGTGTGCGCGGCGACATCGTCAGCCTATGCGCAGCGACGCGCGATGCATAGCCGAAAAGCGCCAAAAAAAAGGCCGGTCCGAGGACCAGCCGTGAAAGTTTTTAGGAGAGGATGCCTGAAAGGCCCGCTCTCTCTGGTCCAATTCCGCGATTGACACAACTGCAAGCTCATCAATTTTTCTTGCAAAAAATGCAATCGCATCGTTTATCTGTAAGCGGATCAGAAGCAATAGCGTTCATATCTCCGACGCATGCGATCGATATGAAAGCAGCGTCTCCGACTGTCCTCGGACGCCCTCGGCAAATGATAACCACCGTGCATCCATATTGATCCTGATAAATATCATTTGCCCGATAGAGATGAGGTGCGGCGTCATCGCAAAATCAGCGTGGAAATATTGCGTTTCGGGACTCGAAATAACGCGCCAGATGGTTGACGTCGCGCGAATGGGGGTTAGGTCACGGGTAAATGCAACAGGAGCGTAACATGGCCGACGACCCTATCGATGTGAATGCCGTTGAATTGGCAACCGAACTGACCATTGCGTGGTTGGGCAATCCCAATACCCGCACCTCGGCCGAAGAGGTCCCGGCGTTTCTCGGCAAGATGCACGAAACCGTGTCGTCGCTTCTGGGCAGCGCGCCGCAGACCACCAATGTCGAAGCGCCGACCGAATATGTTCCGGCGGTTTCGGCTCGCAAGTCTTTGGCATCGAAGGATCACATCATTTCGATGATCGATGGCAAGCCCTACAAGACGCTGCGTCGTCATCTGGCGACCCATGGCCTGACGCCCGAGGAATATCGCGAGCGTTACGGCCTGAAGCCCGATTATCCGATGGTCGCCGAGACCTATTCGGAAAGCCGCCGCGCGATGGCCAAGAAGATCGGCTTGGGCCGCAAGCCCGGTTCGCGCAACGGCACCGCCGCCGCGCGCAAGCCGCGCAAGGGCGAGGCCGCGACCGAGGAATAATGTCCGGCACCACCTTGGTGGCATGAACGACCGCCCGCGATCCTGTCTCATCTCCCGGAGCAGGACCGCGGGCGTTTTCATGCGTGCACGCAGGCGATGGACCCAGGCCATGGTCGCCGGAAAACAGGGGTGTTGGAACGTCGGCTTTGCAAGTCCCCTGCCGCGCGCAGGACACGCCGGCACGGTTACTCGCCGAACACGCCCTTGCGATACAGCAGGGTGATCGCGACGCGGCGGTTGCGCGGATCGGACGGATTGTCCGTGATCATCGGCTCGCGATCCGCCACGCCCTCGATCCGCTCGAAGCGCGCCTCGGGCAGGCCGCCGGCGGCCAGGCGTCGGCGCGTCGCCTCGGCACGACCCGAGGACAGCATCCAGTTGTTCATCGCGCGCGGGTCGCCATAGGGCACGCTGTCGGTATGGCCCCGGATCATGATCGTGTTGGGCACGTCCGCGACGGTCTTGGCGATGGTGCCGATCAGCTGCGACGCGGCGGGCTCCAGGCTGGTGGTGCCCATCGCGAACATCGAATAATCGGCATTGTCGACCAGATCGATGCGCAGGCCGCTGTCGGTCGGGATGAAGCGCACCTGTTGCGCCAGCTTCCTCAGCTCGGGCGTGACCGCCATCTTGCGCAACAGCTCGCGCTTGACCGCATCGAACGTCTTCTGGTCGCGCGCCATCGAGTCCGGGTTGCGCAGCGAGCCCTTGTCGCCGGTCCCCGCCTTGTCGCCGCCCTGCCCGTTGACGCGGGTGACCAGCGTCTGGACGATCGCGGAGCTGCTGTCCTTGCGCATCTGGCCGATACCGGCGCCGCCGTTCAGCACGCCGCCGCCCATGCCGACCGATTTGGTGTCGACCAGCGTCGGCGCGAAATAGTCGGCGATGCCCTTGCGCTGCTTCTCGGTCGTCGCGCCCAGCAGCCAGAGCAGCAGGAAGAACGCCATCATCGCCGTCACGAAGTCGGCATAGGCGACCTTCCACGCGCCGCCATGATGCCCGCCATGACCATCGGCGATGATCTTCTTGACGATGACGATCTTGGGCGGCTCGTTCTTGCCATGCGGGGCGCGGGCCATGGCTTACTTGCCCCGCAGACCGTCGAACACCTCGGCGAAGCCGGGCTGGTCCTTGTGCGCGATGCCCGAACGGGCCGCTTCGATGACCAGCGGCTGCGGATGGCCGTGGAGCGAGGCGATGATGATCTGCTTGACCACATGATAGATGGCGGCGTCGGCATCGATCACCTGCTTCAGGCGGCCCGCGAACGGATTGACGATGCCGTACGCCAGCAACACGCCCATGAAGGTACCGACCAGCGCCGAGCCGATCATGCCGCCCAGCACGCTCGGCGGCTTGTCGATCGAACCCATGGTCTTCACGATGCCGAGCACGGCTGCGACGATGCCGAGCGCAGGCAGCGAGTCGGCCAGACTCTGGAGCGTGCCCTGCGGTCCTTCGACCTCGTGGTGATGGGTCTTGATCGCGTTGTCCATGACCTCCTCGACCGCATGCACGTCGAGCGTGCCCGACGACACCACGACCAGGCGCAGCGTGTCGGCGATCAGGTTCACGAGCGTATGGTCGGCGACGAGGCGCGGATATTCGGCAAAGACCGAGGAGGACTTGGGGTCCTCGACATGCGGCTCCAGCGCGATCGGGCCCTCGGTGCGCAGCATCTTCATCAGCTTCGAGACGAGGAAGATGACGTCGAGATAGTCCTGCTTCTTGTATTTCGGCCCCTTGAAGATCTTGCCCATCGCGCCGCCCAGCGCCTTCAGTTCCTTGCCCGAATTGCCGATGACCAGCGCGCCGACGGCGGCGCCGCCGATGATGAGCATTTCATGCGGGATCGCGTGGAACACCGGCCCCAGCTGGCCGCCGGTAATGGCAAAGCCGCCGAAGACCATTCCGAGCAGGATGACCAGGCCGATGGCAGGAAACATGGTGGAATGATTCTCCAGAAAACCGGCTTGGGCGGCCGTCCGACCTAGGGATTAGCCCCCTAACGTCAAAATACGGTTACCGGCCCGCCCCGATCACTTCAGGTAATCGAACAGCGACAGGCTGGACAATTTGGTGAAGCTGGCCTGGGTGGCCTGCAATACGGTCATCGTCTGTTGCAGCTTGGTGATCGCGGCCGTCGGATCGGCGTCCTCGACGTTCGAGCGAAGGTCGGCGCGATCGGTCGCGGCCTGTTCCTGCAAGCCCTTTTGCAGATCGACCCGCGCCTCGCGCGCACCGATCGAGGCCTGGACGCTGGCGACATTGTCATTGGCGGCGGACAGCTTGTCCATCGCGTCACGAATCGTGCCGCCGACATCGCCGGCGCCGGTCTTCAGCGCCGCGACCAGATTGTTGAGGACGTTCAGCGTATCGCTGTTGCCGGCCTTGAACACCCGTTCGGCACCGACCGTCACCTCGATCGACTGGCCATCGGCGATCGGAATCTCCGACACGTCGGCCTCGGTATAGCTATAGGTGCCGTTTTGCAGCCTTACCGCATCGGTGCCCGCCGCCGCCCCGAACAACGGCAGGCCGCGCGCATCCTTGGAATTGGCGAGGCCGACCAGCGCATCGCGGATCGAGGCGATCTGGTCGCCGACGCTGGCGCGATTGGCGGCCGACAGCGTGCCGTTGGCGGCCTGCGTCGCCAGTTCCAGCGCCTTTTGCACCTGATTGCCGATCTGGCCCAGCGTGGTGTCGGTCTGCTGCAACAGAGATCCGGCGAGCGTCAAATTGGTCTTGTAAACCGCGTCGTCGGCGTCGCGGCGATCGAACTCGGCGATCTGCGCGGCGGCGGCGGCGTTGTCGGACGGGCTTTGCAGCTTCTTGCCGGTCGAGATCTCGACCATGGCCGCATTGGCCTTGCTGGTCAGCGTGCTCATCCGGCGCGATGCCATGTCGTAGAAGACGTTGGTGGAAATCTGCATGACCGTTACCGGATCTCGAGGATCGACTGGAAGGTTTCGCGCGCCATCTGGATGACCCGGCTGGAGGCCGAATAAGCCTGTTGAAAGCGCATCAAGGTGACCGCCTCCGAATCGAGCGTCACGCCTGATGCACCCGACAGCGTCGACTTGGCACCGTCGCTGATCGCGCTCTGCGCCTCGGCCACCGTCTGACGCTGCTTGAGCGTGGTGGCGTTTTCGGTGACGATCTGGGTCAGCCGGCCTTCGAAATTGCCGGTGCCGCGCAGGGTTTGCAGGTCATAGAGAATGTCGGCGTTGCGCGAACCCTGATTGCCCTTCGCCGCCGCGATCATCGACCCTTCGGTGAAGTTCAGGCCCATAACGGCGCTGTTATCCGCCAGGGTGAACATCGCCTTGCCCGGCGCGCCGTTGAGATCCTGGCCGCCGGTCTGAAGGGCGTTGACGGTGTCGGCGAAATCCTTGGCGACCTGATTGAAGGCGGCACGGGTCGTATTGATCCGCTCCGCCCCGTCGAGCGCGCCGGCGAGCGCGCCGCCGGTGGGGATGAAGTCGTGGCTTTCGCCCTGCAGCGAGACGGTGAAGCCGACGCTGCGATCGGGGTTGCGCTGATAGCTCACCGATCCGACCATGTCGGTCGAAGCCAGCACCGGACCGGCCCGGTCGCCCAGTCGCACCGTCGCGCGGCCCAGCTGGTCGGTGGTGCTGGTGATGTCGGACAGCGCGCTCATCTGCGTCAGGATCTGGTCGCGCTGATCGGCCAGCTGCGCGGCGGCGGCGGTCCCCGGCTGGGTCCTGCCCAGACCGTCATTGACCCGCACCAGCGAGGTCGCGAGCGAGGACAGGTCGTGCGCGGCCTGGCGCGCCTGACCGTCGAAATCGGCGTTGATCTGCTCGAACGCCGAGTCGGTCGCGGTAAAGGCGATCGCGGTCGACTTGGCGGTTTCCAGCATCGTCGAGCGCAGCGCGGGCGAGGTCGGCTCGGCGGCCAGCGTGCGTGCGGCGGTGAAGAAGGCGGTGAGCCGGGTCTGGACCTGATCGCCGGTCATCGCGCCCTCGATCCGGGTCAGCCAGGTGGCCCCCGTCTGGGTGCGCGACAGGTCGGCGGTGGCGGCGCGCACGGCCGCGCTGGCATAGACGTCGGTGGCGCGGGCAATGCCCTCCACCATCACGCCCGAACCGGCCGACACCTTGTTGGCGGCGAGTCCGGCGGCGGGCGTGACCTCGCGCATGGTGACCGAGCGACGCGAATAGCCGTCCGTCCCGACATTGGCGATATTTTCGCCGATGGCGGTGAGCGCGGTCTGATACGCGCGGACGCCCGAAGCGCCGATAGAGAGCAGGTCGCTCATGCGCGTTAACTACGTCAACTCTGGTTAACAGGGGGTTGCGATTTCGCCAGGAATGCGGTCACCGCACGGCCGATCCCCATGGGCGCATGGGCGGCCATGGTCTGTGCAACCTGTTGATCCTGCATGTCGCGAAACGTGTCGAGCGCTTTCGAGTCGAACAGCGAATCGCCCAGCTTGGTCTGGCGCATCGCCTTCAGCATCATGCCGGTGAAAATCGCCTCGAACTGGGTGCCCGCCTTGTCCAGATTGGCGCCGTTCGACAGGCGGCGGGTGTCGGTCGACACCGTGCCGGTGATGCCCGCCGCCGAAGCGGCCGAGGGGGTGGATGCGATGGACTGGGTCACAGGACGATCAGCTCCGCCTTGAGCGCGCCGGCTTCCTTCAGCGCTTCGAGAATGGCGACCAGGTCGGACGGCGCGGCGCCGATGGCGTTCACCGCCTTGACCACATCGGCCAGCTTGGGACCGGGGTTCAGCAGGAACATCGGGCGACGCTCCTCCTCGACCGCGACACCCGATTTGGGCGTGACGACGGTCTGGCCACCGCTCAGGGGTGCCGGCTGGCTGACGCGCTGGTTCTCGTCGATCTTGACGGTCAGCTTGCCGTGGGTGACGGCGGCCGGGCCGACGCGCACCGCCGAGTTGATGACGACGGTGCCGGTGCGGGCATTGACGATCACCTTGGCGGGCGGCTCGGCCGAGACGACGTTCAGGTTTTCGATCTCGGACATCAGCGTGGCGCGCACATCGGCGCCCATCGGCGCGCGGACTGCGACCGACACGGCGTCCATCGCCTGCGCGATGCCCATGCCGAGCCGCGCATTGATCGCCTGCGCGACATTCTGCGCGGTGGTGAAGTCGGCGCGCGCCAGGTTGAAGGTCAGCGTCGGCGCGGTGTCGAAACCGGTGGCGACCGCGCGTTCGACGGTCGCACCCTCGGGGATGCGGCCGGCGGAGGGGACGTTGACGACGATCTTCGATCCGTCCGCGCCCTCGGCGCCCAGACCACCGACCGCCAGATTGCCCTGCGCCATCGCATAGATCTGGCCATCGGCACCCTGAAGCGGGGTCAGGATCAGGCTGCCGCCGCGCAGCGACTTGGCCTTGCCCATCGAGGCGACGGTGATGTCCAGCTTCTGCCCCGGCTTGGCGAAGGGCGGCAGGTCGGCGGTGACCATCACCACCGCCGCGTTCTTCATGCCCGGATTGGCATTGGGTGGCAGCTGCAACCCGAAGCGCGAGACCACGGCCTTCAGCGACTGGACGGTATATTCCAGATTGTCGTCACCCGTGCCCGGCAGACCGACGACGATGCCGTAGCCGGTCAGCTGGTTGGAGCGGATGCCCTGGAACCCGCCCAGATCCTTGATCCGGTCGGCCGAGGCCGGCGCGGCGATCGCGAAGGTGGCGAGCATGGCGAGAAGGAAGCGGAGGATCATGGTCAAATGCCTCAGAACGGGCTGACGGCCTGGAAGAAACGGCTCAACCAGCCCTGGCGGCTGGCGCGGGCGACATCGCCCTTGCCGGTATAGGCGATCTGCGCATCGGCGACGCGGGTCGAGGGGACGCGGTTGTCGATGCCGATATCGGCCATGCGCACCAGCCCCTTGATCTGGATAAACTCGTCACCGCGATTGAGCGTCACGCGCTTCTGCCCCTGGACCAGCATGGTGCCGTTGGCGAACACCTGCGCCACGGTCACGCTGATCTCGCCCGACAGCGAATTGGACTGGTCGGCCGCGCCCGCGCCGTTGAAGTTGCGGCTGCCGCCCATGCCGATGTCGGTGGACTTCAGCAGCGAGCCGAGCGGCCCGGTGGTCGGCGGATTGATCCCCAGATCGCCCTTCGACCCCAGCTTGGACGTCGCCGACTTGGACGCCGCCGTCCGCTCGACGAGGACGATGGTCAGCGGATCGCCGACCCGGCGCGCGCGCCAGCCTTCGTACAGCGCGGCATAGCCGTCGCTTGCCTGGAAGATCGAGCCGTTGGCGGGCGCGACCGGCTGGGCCGCGACCGGCAAGGGCCGGGTGGTCGAGAAATCCTCGGGCGGGGCCTTCTTGCCGAACAGGCTGGCCTGTACGGGCGCGGTCGTCGAGGCGGCGAGCACCAGGACCAGGCCACCACGCAGCAAAGCGGAGAAGCGCATCGTCCGGCTCACAGATTCTGGTTCGCGTACTGAAGCATCTCGTCGGTCGACTTGATCATCTTCGAGTTGACCTCATAGGCGCGCTGCGTCTCGATCATGTCGACCAGTTCCTCGACGACATTGACGTTCGAGCCTTCCAACATGCCCTGACGCACCTGGCCGCGCCCTTCCAAGCCCGCGACACCCATGTTCACCGCGCCCGAAGCGGCGGTTTCGGTCAGGTAATTGTCGCCCTTGGACTGAAGGCCCGCCGGATTGGGGAAGGTCGCGACCTGGATCTGTCCGATCTCGGCCGGCGCGGTCTGGCCCTGGATCGTGGCCGACACGGTGCCGTCGGTGCCGATGGTGATCTGGGTCGCGCCCTCGGGCACGGTGATGCCGGGCATTACCTGATAGCCCTCGGAGGTGACCAGCAGTCCCTCGGCCGAGCGCGAGAAATTGCCCGCGCGGGTATAGCCCAGCGTACCGCCCGGCATCTGCACCTGGAAGAAGCCTTCGCCGTCCAGTGCCATGTCGAGGCTGTTGTTGGTCGTCTGCATCGCACCTTGCGTGTTGATGCGCGCGGTGCCCTGGATGCGCACGCCGGTGCCCAGGTTCAGGCCGGTCGCGTATTTGCTCTCGGTCGAGCTGGCCGCGCCCGGCGCGGTGATCGTCTGATAGGCCAGCGTCTCGAACGCGGCGCGATCGCGCTTGAACCCGGTCGTGTTGACGTTGGCCAGGTTGTTCGAGATGACCCGCATGCGCATGTCCTGGGCGTCGAGCCCGGTGCGCGCGATGTGCATGGCGGCGGAAGACATGGTTCTTTAATCCTCAGCTCGGCAGCCGCATCAGCGATGCGCTGTTTTCATCCAGTGACTTGGCCTCTTTCATGAGGTTGGCCTGCACCTCGTAGCTGCGCTGGTTCTCGATCATGTCGACCAGCGTCTGCGCCATGTTGACGTTCGATCCCTCGAGCGCGCCCGACTGGACGGTGGCGTCCATGTCCTGGGGCAGCGCACCGCCGCCCTTGACGCGCAGCAGATTGTCCAGCCCCTTGACCGTCTGCGACACCCGCGCATCGGCCAGCTTCATGCGATCGATCACCTGCGCCTGGGTATCGGGGCCCGCGCCCAGCGGAATGATCGACACGGTGCCGTCGGGCGACACGGTCAGCGAGTTGTACGGCGGCACGGTAATCGGGCCGTTCTGGCCGATCACCGGATAGCCGTCGCCGGTCTGCAGCACGCCCGAGGCGGTGACCTCCAGGTCGCCGCGCCGCGTATAGGCCTCCGACCCGTCGGGCGACTGCACCGCCAGCCAGGCGCTGGACGTCGCTATCGCCACGTCCAGCGGGTTGCCGGTCTGCTGGATGGTACCCGGCGCGCGGTCGGCGTCGGTCACCTCCTCGGCGGTCGGCATCCGCGCCTCGAACGCCGCGCCGCCGCCCTTCAGGTCGATGCGGTCGAACACGACGCGGTCGGCACGGAACCCGATGGTCGAGACATTGGCCATGTTGTTGGCGATCGCCGCCTGCGCCGCCATGTGCGAACGCATCCCCGTCGCCGCCGTATAGACCAGCTTGTCCATCGTTGCCCCCTGTTACCCGAACCGTGCGCTTAGCTGCGGATGTTGAAGATGGTCTGCGAGATCTGGCTCGACGTATCGAGCGCCTTGGCGTTCGCCTGGAAGTTGCGCTGCGCCGCGATCAGGTTGACCAGCTCCTCGGTGATGTCGACGTTCGACCCCTCGATGGTGCTCGACCGGATCGCGCCGTACGCGCCTTCGTTGGCGGTGCCGAACTTGGCCGCGCCGGACATGCCGGTCGCCTCCCAATAGCTGTTCCCCTCCTGGCGCAGGCCGGGCATGTTGACGAAGGTCGCCACCGCCACCTTGCCGAGTGCTGCGGTCTCGCCGTTCGAGAAGGACGCGGTGATCAGGCCGTCCTCGGCCACCGACACGCCCGACAGCAGGCCGACCGCCTTGCCGTCCTGGGTGCGCGAGTTGACCGAGAAGATCGAACCCGACTGCGACGAACCGCGATAGTCGATGGTCAGCGGCTGCGAGATGACCGAGGTGCGCGGCGTGAAGTTGTCGAACGCGATGGCGGCGGCCGGCGCGGTCATGTTACCGTCCGCGCTGAAGGTCATCTCCACCGGGTCGGTCGAGCCGCCGCGCGTCATGCGCTGATCGCCGACATAGCTGTAGACCTGCCAAGTGCTGCTGCCGTCCGCAGGCTGGATCGCATTGCCGTCGGCGTCGACCGGCAACGGCTTGCGGATATAATAGTTGGTCAGCGTCATGGCATTGCCCGACGTGTCGAAGATCTTGGTCTGGGTCGTGTTGTTGTACGTGCCCATGTTGGTGCGGTCGAACGCCCCGGTCGGCGCGGTGGCGGTGCTCGACAGGTTGATGTCCAGCGTCACCTTCTTGGTCGCGACAGGCGTGCCGCTGGTCGGCGGCAGCTGCAGGCTGGTCAGGCCGTCATTGCCGAACGAGGTGACATTGCCGTCCTTGTCGACCGGAAACACCTGAAGCCGGTTGCCCTGGGTATCGGTGACATAGTTGTTGGTGTCGACCTGGAACGAGCCGTTGCGGGTGTAGTTCAGCGTGCCGGTCGTGCCGCCCGCCTGCACCGTGAAGAACCCGTCGCCCGAAATGGCGAGGTCCAGCGCGTTGGAGGTGCTGGTATAGTTGCCCTCCTTGAACTGCTGGCGATTGGCCTTGACCACCGTGCCCGATCCGACCTGCTTGAACGGATCGGTCGAGAAGTTGGCCGCCATCACGTCGGCGAATTCGGCGCGGCTCTTCTTGAAGCCGTTGGTGCTGACGTTGGCGAGGTTGTGCGAGATGACCGACATGTCGGTCTGCGAGGCCTGGAGGCCGCTGAGCGAGGTGTAGAAGGACATGGGCTATCTTCCTGGTGCGTAAAGGGGGATCAGCCGACCGAGCGGACGGCGGAAAGCTGGACCTGGCCAAGGCCGGCGACGGACAGGACGGGGGTGCCGTTCGACGGCATCGACACCGACTGGACCGGCGCCCAGACGAGCGAGCGGGCGTTCACGACATTGCTGCCGTCGAGCGCGCCGACCGAGATGGTGAAGGGGCCCGGACCGGCCTCCTGGCCGTCCTCGGTCCTGCCGTCCCAGTCATAGCTGGCGGTGCCGGCCTTCTGCATGCCGAGCGGCAGCGTCTTGAGCACCGCGCCATGCGCGTCCGAGATGGTGACCGAGACGTCGGTGGCGGCGGTGTCGAGTTCGACCTGCCCGGCCAGCCCGCCGCTGGTGCGGCCATAGGCGGTGGTGCCCTCGGTCAGCACGGTCTTGCCGACATAGTTCATCGCGTCGGCCGGGGTCGTCGCGTTCAGCTTGGTCGCGATCGAGGCGAGCGTCGTGTTCATCTCGGAGATGCCCGCGACGCTGGAGAACTGCGCCATCTGGGCGACCATCTGGGTATTGTCCATCGGCGCGAACGGGTCCTGGTTCTTCAGCTGCGCGGTCAGCAGCGTCAGGAAGGCGGACTGGTCGAGCGTGGTGGGCTTCTTGGACGTGGTCGCAGCGGCGGCATTGCCGCTGGTCGCCCCGGCACGCTTGATGCCCAGGCTGTCCAGCGTCGAATTCATCGCGGTGGAGGTCATGATCAGCGGCCCAGCTTGAGGGTGTCGAGGATCAGCGACTTGGCGGTCTGCATCACTTCGACATTGTTCTGATAGGTGCGCGCGGTCTCCATCATGTCGACCAGCTCGCGGGTTTCGTCGACCGCCGCCTCGAAGACGTTGCCGTCCTTGTCGGCCATCGGGTTGTTGGGGTCGTGGCGCTTGGTGGGGTCCTCGCCCGCGGTCACGATCTTCTCGACATCGACGGTCGACAGGCCGGTCGCGGCGTCGAAGCTGGTGCGGAACACCGGCTTCATCGTCTTGTAGGCGGTGTCGGCCGAACCGGCGAGGCCACCGGCATTGGCCAGGTTCGACGCGGTCGTGTTCATGCGGATCAGCTGCGCCGACATGGCGCGCCCCGACACCTGGAAGATGGAAAGCGGTCCGTTCGGCATCGCTTATTCGCCCTTCAGCGCACGGGTGATGGTGGAGATGCGCCCGTTCAGGAACGACAGCGTCGTCTGATACTGGACGGCGTTCTCGGCGAAGGCGGTCTGCTCCTCGGCCAGCTCCACGGTGTTGCCGTCGAGCGAGGTCTGGAGCGGGATGCGGTACTTCATCGCCTTGGCGATACCCTGGTCCTGCTGCCCGCCCTCGACGGCGGCGAGCGCCGCCTTGAAGTCGATGTCACGCGCCTTGAACCCCGGCGTGGAGGCGTTGGCGATGTTGGACGCCAGCACGCCCATGCGCTGCCCCCGGACTTCGAGCGCGGCGCCATGAATTCCGAACAATGTCTCTGCGGCCATCATCAACCTCCTTTCCGACGCCGACCCCCGAGCGGATCATCGCGCCACCGGGGTCTCGCAACCTCCGTGCCAATTGCGGAATTTGGGCGGGGAGCCATCATAGGCATCCGGCAGGCGGCAAGGCGTTGCCGGATCTTGCCGGCCGGCGGCAACGAAGCGGCAGAGTCCGCCCGGATGACGGCAAACCCCAATCCTCCCCTGCAAGGGGAGGTGGCAGGGCGAAGCCCTGACGGAGGGGGGGCTTCCTCAAGGGACGCGCCCGGTGGCGATCCCCCCTCCACCAGCTTCGCTGGTCCCCCTCCCCTTGCAGGGGAGGAATTTTCGCGACTTTCCCCGATCAGGCAACTTGGCCCGCCCCTTGCAGGGTCACGCGCATGATCGCTTTGCCACCGCTTCACCAGTTCCTTGATCCGGCCGCGCTTGCCATCGTGCTGGGCGGGACCCTGATCGCCACCCTGCTGCGCACGCCATGGCGCGATGCGCGCCGCGCGATGCGGGCGCTGATGGTGCTGTTCCGACGACCCTTCTCGGCCGATCCGCTGATCGAGCAGATCGCGCATCTGTCGCGCATCGCCAAGCGCCACGGCGTGCTGACGCTCGACCGCTCGGTCGTCACCGATCCCGATCTGGCCGAGGTGATCGCCGCGATCGTCGATGGCGAGGGCGCGGAGTCGGTCACCGCCAAGCTGGCCATGGCGCGCCAGGGCCGCATCGAACGCCATGTCGCGGTCGCCGATGTCTGGGCGGGGGCCGCCGAGGCCGCGCCCGCCATGGGTATGGTCGGCACGCTGATCGGGCTGGCCGCGATGTTCGCGACGATGAACGACCCGCAGCGGATCGGCGGCGCGATGGCGATCGCGCTGCTCGCCACCCTTTACGGCGCGCTGTTCGCCAATCTGGTCGCGCAGCCGATCGCCATCCGCCTGCGCCGCGCCGCGCGGATCGAGGCGTTCGAGCGTACCCGCCTGGTTGCCCCGCTGGCGCTGCTCGCCGCGCGCGAGGCACCGCGCCCGGCGCGCGGGCCCGTCAGCCCCACCAAGCCCGGCGGCCCCAATCTGGTCAGCGTCGCATGACGACCGACCCCGGTTTTCCCGAGCCCGCGCCGGCGCGGCCGATCTGGCTCGTCACGCTCGCCGACCTCGGCCTGCTGCTGGTCGGCTTCCTCGTGCTCGTCCAGGCGACGGGGGCGGAGCGGCGTCCGGCGCTGCTCAACGGCCTGCGCGCGCAATTCGGGTCGAGCCGGTCGCTCGCCGACCAGGCGCTGCGCCTGCCGCCCGAACCGCCGCCCGCCATGCCGGTCGCCGCCGCCTCGCTGCGCTTCGCACCGGGGTCGGCGGAGCCGACCGACCCCGATCCGCTGTTCGTCCCCTGGGCGCGCGAGGCGCTGGCCGATCCACGCGTGCGTCTGGCGGTCGTCGGCGCCACCGATGGCAGCGGCACCGATGTCGATCCCGTCACCCATAGCGCGGTCGTCCTCGCCGCCGATCGCGCACGCGCCGCCGCCGCGCTGATCGGTCCGGCCGCCGCCGACCGCCTGATCCTTTCCACCGCCGCAAAACCGGGCCAGCGCCTCGCGATGGTCACGCTCGTCTTTGCCGGCGAACCGTCACGGAGACCCTGATGATCCTGTCCCTGTTGCTGGCGGGTGCCGCCAATTTCCAGGATATCGGCGCATTGGACGCCGCCGTCGCCGCCTTTACGGGGCGGCCGATCGGTGTGGAGGGCGGCGCGCGCGCGCCGGTCGACACCCGGTTGAAGCTCGCGCAATGCGCCACCGTCTCCTTGTCCTGGCGGACCGAGGCGCATGATGCCGTCGTGGTTAATTGCGCGGGGCCGCAATGGCGCATCTTCGTACCCGTTCTCAGCCCGCCCCGCCCCGCCGCCGCGCCACGTGCGATGCCGGCGATCGCGGTGAAGGCCGAACCCGTCATCCGGCGTGGCGACCCCATCGTCATCGAGGCGGGCTCTGACGGATTTTCTATTACAAGAGAAGGGGTTGCGATGGCCGACGCGGTGCCCGGCGGGCATTTCCCGGTGCGCATCGACACCGCGCGCCAGCCCGTCCAGGCGGTCGCGCTGGCCGCTGGTCGCGCTACCCTGCCCGGCTGGTCCGAATGAGCCCCGATTTCGTGCGGGGGCTCGTAAATTCCCCCTAAAGATTACCCGGCGGCGGCCGTTATACCCCATGTCAGCGAAACCAACGGGTGCGGACATGGTCGATGTAACAAGGCTCAGTGCCGGGGAAACGAGGATCGCGCGGATCGCCGGCGTGTCGCGTCCCAGCGCGCTCGCCGGAGACGGCCAGACCGGTTTCACCCCCGCCAAGACGATGGGCGACATGAGCGGCGTGGGCAATCTCGCCCGCACGCTGGCCGCCCAGCCGCCGGTCGACCAGGACCGCGTCGCCGCGATCAAGAAAGCGATCGCCGATGGCAATTTCCCGATCCTGCCGGCGACTATCGCCGACCAGATGATCGCGCTGAAGCTCGACTGGAATGGTAAATGACGCGGCGTGACGCCCTGATCCGGGTCATCGAGGCCCTTCATCGTGAAATCGCCGCGCTGAAGTCGAACGACGTCGCCGCGCTGGAACGCGCCACCACCGAGAAGCTGGCCGCGATCGAGGATGTCGCCTCGCTCGGTACCGGCCCCGCCGGCCCCGAGCTGCGCGAGCTGGCCGACGAGGCCAATCGCCTGAACGAGACCTGCCGCATCTACGTCAACCTGATGGCGGCCAATGTACGGCGCAAGCTGCAGACGCTGACCGGTGACGCCGGCGGGGGCGGCTATCGCCCGATGATGCGCGCCTACGCCTGATTGCCGCCGGCTTTGCCGGTACCGGCCGGCAATCGCTTGCCGCTTTGCCGGAAACGCCGCCCACCCTACCCCCCGACCTTTGCCGCCCAAAGCCCCGAACCCCGCCGACTCGCGGATTTCCGGGGCTTTTTGATTCTTGAGCCTTTGCCGCCGGTGAATTGGCACGGCCTTTGCTGAGTGAAGCCCGAACAAGGGCATTTACCAAACAGCATGACCGTCCAACCCGTCTCTCAATCCCGGATACAGTCGGCGATCGCGCTGGCCTCGAGCCGCACGGGAGTCGATTTCGGCTATCTGCTGGGGCAGGCCAAGCTCGAATCCGGGCTGAACGCCAATGCGCGCGCCGGCACCTCGTCGGCCTCGGGCCTGTATCAGTTCGTCGAGCAGAGCTGGCTCGCCGTGCTCAAGAAGCATGGCGCCGAGCATGGGCTGGGCTGGGCCGCCGACTCGATCGGCCAGTCGGGCGGTCGCTATTATGTCAGCGGTGGCGCCCGCAATGCCGTGATGGGCCTGCGCAACGATCCCACCGCCGCCTCGCTGATGGCCGCCGAGCATGCCTCGGACAACAAGGCCGCGCTGGAATCGACGCTGGGCCGTGAAACCAACGGCACCGACCTGTACATGGCGCATTTCCTGGGCCTGGGCGGCGCGACCAAGTTCCTGTCCAAGCTGGCCTCCAGCCCGCAGACGACGGGTGCCGCGCTGTTCCCCGCCGCCGCGCGCGCCAACCGCTCGGTCTTCTACGCCCCGAACGGCCAGCCGCGCACCGTCGCCGACATCTATGACCGGTTCGCCAACAAGCTGGCCGGCAGCTCGGCCGACAGCGACGCGACCCGCGCCGCCAACCTGCAGTTCGCCGCCCAGGCGCTGGCGCTGCAGGGTCAGGGCGACGCGACCGTCGTCACCGGCAACAACGAAAGCGCCAGCGACGCGCTCGCCTGGGCGACCAGCACGCTGAACCAGCTGGGGCTGCGCGGCGGCGCGACCGCCAATGCCACGGGCGCCAATGCCACGAGCGACAGCCTGTTGCGGCCCAAGCCCGACCACGCCCGGCTGGCGTATATGATGCTCGCGAGCATGGGGGGCTAAGCGATGGGCAAGCTTTTCGCCAATGGCCGCACCATGGCCCTGCCCGCCGCGATCCTGCTGCTGGTCCTGGTCATGGTCGTGCCGATCCCGCCGGCGCTGCTCGACATCTTCTTCGTCGCCAACATCGCGATCAGCCTCGCGGTGCTGATGGTCGCGCTGAACGCGGAAAAGCCGCTCGACTTCTCGGCCTTCCCGACCGTGCTGCTGTTCGCGACCCTGTTCCGCCTGGGTCTCAACGTCGCCTCGACCCGCATCGTGCTGGTCCACGGCCATGAGGGCGAGAGTGCTGCGGGTCACGTCATCGAGGCGTTCGGCACCTTCCTGATCGGCGGCGACTATGTCGTCGGCCTCTTCGTCTTCGCGATCCTGATGATCATCAACCTGATCGTCGTGACCAAGGGCGCAGGCCGCGTGTCCGAAGTGTCGGCGCGCTTCACCCTGGACGCGCTGCCCGGCAAGCAGATGGCGATCGACGCCGATCTGAACGCCGGCCTCATCACCCCGGACCAGGCCAAGGCGCGCCGCGTCGAGGTTTCGACCGAGGCCGATTTCTACGGCTCGATGGACGGTTCGTCCAAGTTCGTGAAGGGCGACGCGGTCGCCGCCATGCTGATCCTGGCGGCCAATATCATCGGCGGCCTGATCCTGGGTCCGGTCAGCCATGGCATGGGCGTCGCCGACGCCGCCAAGACCTATATCCTGCTCGCCATCGGCGACGCGCTGGTCGCGCAGCTGCCCAGCCTGATGCTGTCGATCGCCGCCGCCGCCATCGTGACGCGCGTGTCGTCCGACAAGGATCTGGCCGGCCAGATCGGGTCGCAGTTCGGCGCGTCCAGGACCTGGCTGCCGGTCGCGGTCATCATGGGCCTGCTGGGCGTCCTGCCCGGCATGCCGCACATGATCCTGCTGCCCGCCGCCGGGATCGCCGGGTTCACCGCGTACAAGCTGCGCCAGATCGAGAAGCGCCCGGCCCCAGTTCCCCCCGCCCCCGCCGCCGAGCCGGTCGATCCCTCGCGCATCGGTTGGGACGAGGTGATCGACGGGATGCAGGTGCATATCGACATCGGCTACGGCCTGGTGCCGCTGGTCGACGAGCGTCGCGGGGCCCCGCTGATGGCGCGCATCACCGGCGTCCGCCGCCAGCTGTCCAAGGAACTGGGCTTCGTCGTGCCGCAGGCGCGGGTACGCGACGACATCAATCTCGGGCCGTTCAACTACCGGATCATCATCAACGGCGTCGTCACCGCCGAGGATCAGGTGTCGCCCGACGAGATGCTGGCGCTCGACACCGGCCAGGCGTTCGGCACGCTGAACGGCAAGCCGGTCAAGGACCCGACCTTCGGCCTGCCCGCCACCTGGATCCTGAAGGGCGACGCCGATGCCGCCACCGGCATGGGCTATCTGGTCGTCGATCCGGGCACCGTCATGGCGACGCACCTGAACCACATCCTGTCCTCGAACGCCGCCGAGCTGCTCGGCCCCGACGAGGTCCAGTCGCTGCTCGACGGGCTGAAGGAGCGCGCCGCGCAACTCGCCGCCTCGCTCAGCCCCAATCCTTTGCCGCTCACCACCCTGACCCAGGTTCTCAAGGGCCTTCTTTCGGAGAATATCACCTTGAAGGAGTTCCGCCGCATCGCCAGCGCGATCGCCGTGGCGGCCCAGAAGACGCTCGACGCCGAAGAGATCGTCGAGCTGATCCGGCCGCAACTGGGCGCGCTCATCATCCAGAAGCTGTGTGGCATGCGCGAGCCGCTGCGCGTCATGACGCTGGACGGTCAGCTCGAAGGGTTGCTCGCCCAGGCCATGCGCGCCGACACCGGCCGCCGCCATGTGATCGAGCCCGATCTGGGCGGCCGCATCACCGAGGCGCTGACCCATGCCGCGCAGCCGCTGCTCGCCGAGGCCAAGCCCTTCGCGCTGGTCGTCCAGCCGGGTGTGCGGATCGCGATGCGCAAGCTGCTGCGCACCTGCCTGCCCGATACGCCGGTCCTGTCCTTCTTCGAGGTGCCCGAGGACAAGGCGGTCGAGGTCGTCGCCGTGATCGGCGCTCCCCAGGCGCTGGCGGCATGAGCGCGCACCCCTTGAGCGGCGCGTTCCTGAACGCCCAGGCGATCAACCCGGTCAATTTCGACCCGGCGCTCGCCAACCCCACGGTCGCCGACCAGCCGATCACCTATCGCCCGGCGCCGCGCCGACGTGGCGGGATCGAGGCGGATGCGATCATCCGCCAGCATCTGCCGCTGGTCCGCCGGATCGCGTGGCATGTGCATGGTTCGATGTCGAGCCTGATCGAGGTCGAGGATCTGGTCCAGGTCGGCCTGGTCGCGCTGGTCGAGGCCGCCGCCTCGTTCGAGGAGCGCGGGGTCGAGTTCGGCCATTATCTGAAGGCGCGTCTGCGCGGCGCGATGATCGACGAGCTGCGCCGCCAGGCGACGACGACGCGCGGCGCGATGCGCCGCCGTCGCCAGTATCACGAGGCGGTGACCACGCTGTCGCAGGTCGAGGGTCAGGTCCCGACCGACGAGGCGGTGGCCGAAAAGCTGGGCGTCACGACCGAAAAGCTGCGCACCGATTACAAGACGGCCGAGGCCGTGCGGATGGAGCCGATCGACGACGTCTATGCCGACGACCTGCCCTGGTTCGCCGACGACACTCCCGACGCCTTCGAACAGCTCGCCGAAAGCGACCTGCGCGACGCGCTGATCGCCGCGATCACCGCGCTGCCCGAGCGCGAGGCGATGGTGATCCAGCTTTATTATGTCGAGGAACTCAACCTGGAGGAAATCGGCCAGGTACTCGGCGTCGGCGCCGCGCGCGTCTGCCAGATCAAGAGCGCGGCGCACGCGCGGTTGAAGAAGGCGCTGGCCAGCCAGCGTTGATCCTATCCCCCCCCGGTACGGGGGACTGTTCACCGTGGCTGCTTTTCGGGTTCTTCTTCGTTCTGGTGATTTGGAACAGGGAGGATGGAATGCGATGTCCGGTTTGTGAGGGAACG
>NZ_JBNNOB010000047.1:0-24684 GCF_050274375.1 Sphingomonas sp. NPDC019816 | reverse complement strand
GGTCGCCGGCAGCGGGGCGCTGCGGGCGCCGTCCGCGCGGGCACGGGGCGGGATCAACGTCGCGGTGCTCGACCCCGCCGCTCTGGTGCCGCCCCCTACCCCCCATTCGAGCTGGGCGTTCCTCGCCACGCACGACGGCCTGATCGCGACGCGCGAGATGCGCAGCGAGGCGTTGCGCTACACCGCTGCGGGGTTCGGCATCAGTTGACATGTCGGGGTGTCGACATGTCGGCGTGGCGATCGATTGCCCAGGCCGTCGCCCCAGCGAAGGCTGGGGCCTCTTGCGGCTCTTGAAACGCGCTACAACCGGGAGATCCCAGCCTTCGCTGGGATGACGATCCCGCCCGGTCCTACCGCGGCGTCAGCTCCACCAGCGCGCCGTTGTCGCCGTCGCGCAGTACCCAGAGCGAGCCGTTCGGGCCTTCCTCCACCTCGCGCGTGCGGGACCCCAAGCCGATGCGGGCGACCTCGCGCGCGGTGTCGCCGGTGACGCGGACGCGGACCAGGTCCTGTTGCGCGAGACCGGCGAGCAGGAAGTCGCCGGTCCAGCCTGCGAACGCACTCCCCCGATACTGGATCATCCCGCCCGGCGCGATCACCGGCGTCCAGCTGACCAGCGGCGCGGTGTAGGCGGTGTTGGTGCTGTGGCGCGGGATGGGCGTGCCGTCGTAGTTGTCGCCCTCCGACACCTTGGGCCAGCCATAGTTCTTGCCCGCCTGGATCAGGTTGAACTCGTCGCCGCCCGCCGGCCCCATTTCGGATTCGAACAACCGCCCGTCGCTGGCGAAGACGAGGCCGTAGGGGTTGCGATGGCCGAGCGTCCAGATTTCGGGTTTCGGACCCGAAGCGAAGGGATTGCCCGACGCAGCGCTGCCGTCGAGATTGATCCGCACGATCTTGCCGAGCGTCCCCGCCGGGTCCTGTGCGGGGTTGAATTGCTGGCGCTCGCCGGTGCTGACGAACATCGTGCGCCCGTCGGGCGCAAAGGCGATCCGCCCGCCCAATTGCCCGCCGGTCGTCGCCGGCGTCGCGCGCCACACGACCGTCACGTCGTCGAGCCGCGGCATGCTGCCGGACACCAACGTTGCGCGTGCGACGGCGAGCTGCTGCCCGCCGGTCGCGGGTTCGGCATAGGTCAGCCAGATCCGCGCATTATTCGCGAAGCCAGGGTCGAGCACGACGTCCTGCAGCCCCAATTGCCCCGAATAGGTGACGCGCGGCACGCCCGACACCTGCGTCTTGGCGCCGGCTTGCGTAACGAGCTGCAACCGTCCCGGCTTTTCGGTGACGAGCGCGCGCCCGTCGGGCAGGAACGTCATCGCCCAAGGATTGTCGAAGCTGGCGACGACGCGCTGGTTGACTGCCGTCACGGTGGGTGTCGGCGTCGGCGTGGCGGTCGCGGTGGGTGTCGGGGTCGGCGTCGGCGCGCTGCCGCTCTGCCCGCCGTTGCCGCCATCCTCGCCGCAGCCCAGCACCAGCGCGGCAAGCGCGACCGGCAACAGATGATATGTCCGCATGGGTTCGTATCCTCTCCCGCGTCCCTGCCCTTTCCAAACGCATGGCCCCCCGGGGGTGCCCGGCCTGCGGTGAAGCGGGGCCACGGTCGGCCCGGTGTCTTCGTTCTGTTTCCAAAATGTAACTCAGTCGTCTCCGGACATGTCTAGCGCGCCGCCCGACGAACACGGGGGGTTATCATGGTATCGCGTACGGGTATGTTGTTGCGGTCGGCTGCGGCGGTCGCATTGATCGGCATGGGCGCCGGGTCGGCCTGGGGGCAGACGGCTGGCAACGCCACAGCGGGGGCTGCGCCGACGATCACCGCGGAAGATGACCAGTCGGGCGGCCTTGCCGACATCGTCGTCACCGCGCAGAAGCGCAAGACGAACCTGCAGGACACGCCGATCGCGATTTCGGTGCTCGACGACAGCGCGCTGCGCAACCGTCACGTCCAGTCGCTGGTCGATCTGCAGGACGGCGCGATCCCGTCCTTGCGCGTCGCGCCCTTCTATTCGCGCAATTCGGCGCTGATCGTAAACATCCGCGGCGTCGGCGTCTTGAGCGACAGCAACCAGCCCGCGCGCGACCAGGGCGTCGGCGTCTATATCGACGGCGTGTATCTGGGCCGTGCGCAGGGCCTGGGTACGGCGCTATACGACGTGCAGAGCATCGAGGTGCTGAAAGGCCCGCAGGGCACGCTGTTCGGCCGCAACACCGAAGGCGGCGCGCTCAACATCGTCACCAAGAAGCCGACGGGGGAATTCGGTTTCAACGGCACCGCCGGCATCGGCAATTACGGCAGCTACAAGGGCGAGGCGCATCTCGATCTGCCCGCGTTCGCCAATGTCGCGGTGAAGCTGGACGGCATCGTCACCAGCCGCAACGGGCTGGTGAAGAATCCGATGTCGGGCCAAGCCGACTTCAACGCCTTCGACCGCCGCGGCTTCCATGGCGAGGCGCTGTGGAAGCCGGTGACGGGCTTCAGCGCGGACTATTCGTTCGACACGTCATATGACGCCTCGACGCCGCTCTACCTCCAGTCGATCACCGCCGGCACGCTGCCGCGCGCGCCCGCCCAGCCGCTGCAGCCGACCCGCGTCGGCACCGCGAACGTCGGCGTTCCGCAGCAGCCCAGCATCGGCAAGACGCACGGCCATCGCCTGACGCTCGATTGGCAGGCGGTGCCGGGCCTCGAGCTGAAGTCGATCACCGCCTATCGCGCGATGACGCAGTCGCAGTTCGACAATGGCAGCGCCAACACCTCGGTCTACGCGCCGAACGGCGCCTTCGCGCGCTACAGCCTCGCCTATTTCAAGCAGCACCAGTTCAGCCAGGAGGTGCAGGCGATCGGCGAGACGGCGCAGCTCCATTACCTCGCCGGCGCGCTCTATTATCGCGAGAAGGTGGAGGACAATGCGCAGGCGTTCAACACGATGCGCTGGAACGCCGACGGCACGGCCGCGAGTGTGATCCCGCTCGTCATCGCCGACCAGCGCGTCGACCGCGCGAGCCACGTGACCACCGAAAGCGTCGGCGTGTTCGGCCAGGCGACCTGGACCCCGGATTTCGCCGAGGACCGGCTGCATCTGACGGGCGGCGCGCGCTGGACGCGCGATGCCAAGCATGGCGAATTGTTCATCGTCAACGGCGCGCTGCCGAGCGTTAACGGCGTGTCGGCACCGCGGGCCCTTGATGCGCACTGGTCGCGCATCGACCCGATGGTGACGCTGGCCGCCGACCTGACGCGCGACGTCCATGTCTATGGCAAGTGGAGCACCGGCTATAAGTCGGGCGGCGCCAATTCGCGTTCGCTCACCTATGCGCCGTTCAATCCGGAAACCGTGTCGATGTTCGAAGCCGGCGCGAAGATGGAATTCTGGGACCGGCGGGCGCGCTTCAACGTCGCTGCCTATGTCGGCGACTATAAGGACATCCAGATCGATTTCAGCGCCAATTACCAGCAATATGTCACCAATGACAAAGGCGAGCGGGTGCTGCTCAACACCACGCGCACCACGACCGAGACGACCAACGCGCCCGGCACCGGCCGCCTGAAGGGCTGGGAGGGCGACTTCACGCTGCTGCCCGTCACCGGCCTGACGCTGACCGCCAGCTACGCCTTCACCTATGTCCACATCCCGCCGACGTCGAACCCCTTCCCGCAGACCAGCGGCGTGGTGGTGACGACGCCGATCCGCATCTATCCGGTCTATACCCCGCGCAACGCGGCGAGCGGCGCGATCGATTACGAACTGCCGCTGACCGGCACGACGTTCCGCGCGCATCTCGACGGCAATTATGACGACGGCTTCTACGTCAATTACAACGATCCGCAGACGGGGGTGCGCCAGCCCAAGGGGGACGGTGCATTCGTCGTCAACGGCCGCCTGGCGCTGACCGACATCCGGCTGAACGGCACCGGCGCGACGCTGGGCGTGTCGATCTGGGCGCGCAACCTCTTCAACGAACAGCATCTGTTCTTCCGGGCGCTGAGCCCGCTGCTCGGCACCTATGGCTTCTTCAACGAAGCGCGGACGCTGGGCGCCGAAGTGAACGTGCGGTTCTGATGCCGCCCCGTGCTCCCGCCCGATGCGGGAGCACGGGCGCCCCATGCCCTGCTCGTTTCCCCTTCGAAGGACGATCCGTGCGCCATCTCGCCCTCCTCCTCGCACTCACGCCTGCCCTCGCCATCGCGCGGCAGGCCCCCGCCCCCGTCGCGCCCCAAGTGCCGCACGAACGCGTCGTGCCGTTGCAGGGCGGGCAGAATTTCCGCGATCTCGGCGGCTATCGCACCGCGGACGGGAGGACGGTGAAATGGGGTCTGCTCTATCGCTCGGGCGCGATGAACGCGCTGACCCCGGCAGACTTTGCGGCGCTGGCCAAGCGCGGCCTCGTCACCGTCTGCGACCTGCGCGACACGCGCGAGCGCGCCAAGGCACCGGTCGCCTGGCCCGAGGCGCACAAGCCCGCGGTCTTCGCCGACGATTACGACATGAGTGGCGACATGCGTGCCCTCGCCGACCCCAAGCTCGACGGTGCCAAGGCCCGCAGCATCATGACGCACACCTATGCGGAGCTGCCTTTCCGTTTCGCCGGCGCCTATCGCCGCATGTTCGCCGAGCTCGCCGCGGGCCACGCACCGCTCGCGTTCAACTGTTCGGCGGGCAAGGACCGCACCGGCGTCGCCGCGGCGCTGTTGCTCACCGTGCTGGGCGTGCCGCGCGCGACCGTGATGCAGGATTATGTGCTCTCCAACCGCTATTTCGATCCCGCGCGCGCCGCCCGCCAGGATCCGAACGCGGCCGCCTGGACGAAAGCCCTGCCCGCCGACGTGGTGAAGGCGCTGATGGGCGTCGACCCCGCCTATCTCGACGTCGCCTTCGCCGCGATCGCCGCCAAGCCCGGCGGCATGGCGGCCTATCAACACGATCAGCTGGGCTTGGATGCCGCGACGATCCGCCGGCTGCGGGCGATGTACCTGACGCGGTGAAAAAGGTTCCTTAGATAGGGTGAAGATCTGTAATTTGCGTCCGCTCGGCGGTTGCATTTCGTCAGCGCAGCCCGTTGCGGTTGACGGATACGATACCGCTCAGCACCCGACGATTGTCCTCGCGCGGCTTACCGTGGCTTTTGGGAAAGAAAGGCCGAAGCCGTTCCATCTGATCGTCCGTCAGCCAGTGCAGGTCGCTCATTCCGGCCTCCTCTTGGAGCCCGAATTAAATCGCGCGCCTTGCACCAATGGGGCCTGACCCAATATCTGGAAACTGCTTTAACAAGTTGCTTCAAATTGATCGTTTCGATCTTGATCTTTCGGTCTAAGAGGAAAAATCCCTACGGAGTTTCCTGACCTTTATGACGATCGTTCCTGTGATCCTTTCGGGAGGATCCGGCACCCGGCTGTGGCCTATGTCGCGCCCCGAAATGCCCAAACAGTTGCTGCCGCTGACCGCGGACGAGACGATGTTGCAGCTGACCGCGCGACGGGCGCATGGCGAAGCCTTCGCGGCGCCGATCGTCGTCGCCAATGCGCGGCATGCCGATGCGATCGACGAACAACTCGCGGCCGCCGATGCCAAGCCGCAGGCGGTGATCCTGGAACCGGTCGGTCGCAACACCGCGCCGGCGATCGCGCTGGCGGCGCTGGCGGCGGGAGCGGAGGACGCGCTGCTCGTCATGCCGTCCGATCACGTCATCGCGGATGTCGAGGCGTTTCGCGCCGCGGTTGAGGCTGCGATGCCGATGGTCGCGGATGGCTGGCTGGTGACGTTCGGGATCGCGCCCGATGCGCCGGAAACCGGCTATGGCTGGATCCAGGTCGGCGACCAACTGGCCGAGGGTGTGCATCGCGTCGCACGTTTCGTCGAAAAGCCGCCGCGGGATCGTGCCGAGGCGATGCTGGCGGCGGGCGACCATGTATGGAACGGCGGCATCTTCCTGTTCCGCGCCGACATGTTCCTGGGCGCGCTGGCGGCGCATGCCCCCACGATCCTGACCGCGGCGCAGACGGCGATGCGCGATGCGCGGCGTGAGGGCGTGCGGGTCTATCCGGATGCGGACGCCTTCGGGGCGTCGCCGTCGGATTCGATCGATTATGCGGTGATGGAACGCGCCGATCGCGTGGCCGTGGTGCCGGTGGCGATGGGTTGGAGCGACGTCGGCAGCTGGGATGCGCTGCTCGCGATCAGCCCGTGCGACGAGCGTGGCAACCACCATCGCGGCGAAGTGCTGGCGATCGACACGAACAATTGCCTGATCCGATCGGACGGCGTCCGCATCTCGGCGGTGGGCGTCAGCGATCTGATCGTGGTGGCGTGCGGCAACGACGTGATGATCGTGCCGCGCGGTCACAGCCAGGACGTCAAGAAGCTGATCGAGGCGATGCAGAAGTAAGCGACGCGCCGGGCCGTCAGGCGATGACGGCCCGGGCGAACAGCGCGGCAATGCCATTGCGGCATGACGTCGCCCTGCTCATTGGATCACGATTGGCAGGCGCATCGAGTGTCACGATAGCGTAACGCTGTCTGCATCCTCATGTAACATTCCCCCGCCACGGGCTGCGGCGACACGACCGGTGCGGGGCACGCATCGGCGCCATCACGCTCAGGGGGAGCATCATGCACGCCATCCGTCCGGCCTTCCGCGCGCTTGCGGGGGTTTCGCTTGTCGCACTGGGTTTCGCCACGCAGCCGGCGCTCGCCGCCTCGGTCGATGCACCGGCCGTCACCCCGGCGGGCATGCCGATCGAGGGGCCGATCGTGTCGGGCCGCATCTATGACGCGAGCGGCCTCGCGCTGCCCGGCGCGCGCATCGTCGTCGAGGGGACGGGCGCACAGGCGACGACCAATTTGCAGGGTGAGTTCACCGTCGCGACGCCCGATGCGAGCGGTGACGTCACCTTGCTGATCGACTATCTCGGCCGTCCGCCGGTGACGCGCACGATCACCGCAGCCGAGCGCGGCCGTGCCGTGTCGTTCACTTTGCCCGCGGCGAGCGGCGGGGAGGGCGACATCGTCGTCGTCGGTGCGTCGCTGGTCGACAATACCGCGCGGGCGCTCAACCAGCAGCGCACCGCCGACAATACGATCACCGTCATCTCGGCGGACGCGATCGGCCGCTTCCCCGATCCCAATATCGCCGAGGCGCTGCAGCGTGCGCCGGGTGTCGGCATCGAGCGTGACCAGGGCGAGGGCCGCTACATCAACGTCCGCGGCGCGCCGTCGGAATGGTCGGCGATCTCGGTCGACGGAATCCAGATCCCCTCGGTCGACCCGACGACGCGTGCCGTCGATCTCGACACGATCCCGTCGGACATCGTCGCCAATCTGGAAGTGACCAAATCGCTGCTCCCCTATCAGGACGCGGATTCGATCGCGGGTGCGGTCAACATCACGACGCGGTCGCCGTTCGATCGTAAGGGCTTCGCGCTGACCGGCATGGGCGGCATGAGCTACAACCAGTTCGGCAAGGGCCACGACTATCGCGGATCGGCCGCGGTCAGCGACACGTTCGGCCAGGATCGCCAGTTCGGCGTGCTGCTGTCGGGTAGCTATTCCTCAACCCACCGCCGCCCGGACAATGTCGAAAATACGTGGAGCCAGACGCCCGCCGGCCTGCGCGTCACCGAAACCCTGTTCAAGGATTACGACACCAAGCGCCAGCGGATCGCCGGTACCGGTGCGTTCGAATGGCGCCCGTCCGACGCGACGCACGCTTGGGTGCGCGGCACCTATGCGCGCTTCCAGGACGACGAATTCCGTGACCGCCTCGGCATTCTGTGGAGCGAGGGCACGTTGCAGGCGGGGTCGACCGATCGCGCCGCGACCTACACCAACACGCGCATCGAAAAGCAGGTACGTCACAGGAAGCAGGTGAACGAGATCTGGAGCGTCACCGGCGGCCTGGAGCAGCGGCTGGGCGACGGCACGATCCGCGCCGACGTGGCGTATAGCGAGACTTCGCAGACCTATCCACGCCGCGACGAACTGCTGTTCCGCTCGACGTTGCGCCCCACGCTCTCGTACAATTTCGCCGACGCGGACCTGCCGAGCTATTCGCTGTTCACCAGCAAGGAGTACCTCCAGACCGGCACCTTCGCCTTCCGCGAGAACGCCTTCCGGTCGAACACGACGAAGAACGACGAGCTGACGGTCGCCATCCGCACCAACCTGCCGATCGCCGAGTACGTCACGCTGTCGACGGGCGGCAAATATCGCGAGCGCCACATCAGCGCCGACGAGGAGCGCTTCCGCGACCGCCGCAGCAGCGCAGCGCCCAGCCAGACGCTCGCCGGCCTGCTGTCCGATCAGGACTCGCGCAACTTCGACTATGACCTTGGCAAGCGCTTCGACACCGGCCTCGCCGACGCCTATTTCGACGCGGCCAAGACGACGTCGGAACGCCGCCTGCCACAGTCGCTGACCGCCGATTACACCGCGGAGGAAAGCATCCTCGGCCTGTTCGGCATGACGAAGTACGTCAACGGCGGCACGACGTTGATCGCGGGCCTACGCGTCGAGACGACCAACTTCCAGTCGAGTGCGCCGAGCGTGTCGCGCACCGGTGCGATCGTCACCGCGAGTGGCAAGGCGGGCTATGTCGACTTCTTCCCCAACCTGACGTTGCGCCAGGCGTTCACGCCGAACCTGATCCTGCGGGCGGCGCTGAGCCGCGCGATCAACCGCGCCAACTTCCCGCAGCTCGCGCCGCGCGTGCTCGAGACGACTGAGGGCAATACGATCCGCGTTGAGTCCGGCAATCCGCGCCTCAACCCGACGTTGGCGAACAACGTCGATGCAGGCCTGGAATATTACATCCGGCCGCTGGGCGTGATCTCGGTCAACGGCTTCTACAAGGACCTGACCGACTATCGCTACACGCTCAACCGGCAGGGCGTGTACCTGGGTCTGCCCGCGATCTTCAGCAGCCCAATCAATGCGCGCAAGGGCGAGCTGTACGGGGTCGAGCTGAACTGGCAGCAGCAGCTCTCGTTCCTGCCCGGTCTGCTGGGCGGCCTCGGCGTCTTTGCCAATTACACCTATACGCACGGGTCTGCGACGTTCGACGGCACGTACGGGGGGCGCAGCCGCTTCGCGCTGCCCGGCCAGTCGACGCATATGTGGAATGCCAGCGTCTTCTACGAACGCGGCCCGGTAAACCTGCGCGTCGCCTATACCAAGCGCAGCGACTATCTGGACGAGATCAACGCCGACAATCCCGCGCTGGACCTCTATTGGGAAGGCCGTGGCCAGCTCGATGTGACGGGTAGCGTGCAGCTGATGAAGGGCATCAACCTGTTCGCCGAGGGCAAGAACCTCACCAACACGCCGGGCGTGCGCTATTTCGGCGAGCGCTTCCGGACGTACGAATATGAGAAGTTCGGCTATTCGATCTTCGCCGGCGTGCGAGTGAAGCTGTGAGGAGCGCCCTCCCCGCCCTGTTGCTCGCCGGCTGTGCGAGCGTTCCGGCCGCGGCGCCGCTGACGCAGGCGCCGCTTATTGCGGCGAGCGCCGAGACCGATCCGGTCGATACCGCGCACGATGCGGCGGACGATCCCGCGATCTGGCGCAATGCGAAGGACCCCGCAAAGAGCCTGGTCATCGGCACCGACAAGAAGGCCGGCATCCACGTCTACGACATGGCGGGCAAGCGCGTGTCCTTCACCCCCGCCGCGCGGCTCAACAACGTCGATCTGCGCGAGGTCGGAGGGCGCGTGGTCGCGGTGGCGAGCGACCGGGCGGACGTCGCCCAGGCGCATGTCGCGCTGTTCACGCTCGACACGTCGGCACGGCGCCTGGTGCCGATGGGACGTTACCCGGTCGGCCCCGGCGAGGCCTATGGCATGTGCCTGTGGACACGCGCGAAGGACAAGGCGCTGTTCGGCTTCGTCGTGCTGAAGGACGGCCGCATCAATCAGGTGCGTATCGACCTGTCGGGCCCCTCCCCCGTGGTCATGCCGGTGCGCAGCATGAAGCTCGGCACGCAGGCCGAAGGCTGCGTCGTCGATGATCGGACGGCCACGCTCTACGTCGCCGAGGAAGACGTCGGCCTGTGGCGCTTCGCCGCGGATCCCGCCGCCCCCGCGACCGCCATCCCGATCGCGCGCGTCGACGGCAAGACGCTGGTCGCCGATGCCGAGGGCCTGGCGCTCGCCCCCAAGGGCAAGACCGGCGGCTATCTCGTCGTCTCCAGCCAGGGCGACAACGCCTATACGCTCTACCGCCTGCCCGCCGTCACCTACGCCGGCCGCTTCCGCATCGGCGGGGGCGCGATCGACGGCACCAGCGACACCGATGGCATCGAGCTGGCATTGGGCGACTTCGGCCCGGCCTACCGCCAAGGCCTGTTCGTCGCGCAGGACGGCGACAACGCGCCCGACACGCAGAACTTCAAATACGTCAGCTGGGCCAAGGTAAAGGCGGCGCTAGGCCTGTAGGATTGTCGACACGTCGAGGCGTCAGCCGGCATAGGCCTTGACCAGGTCGTATAGATAATCGCGGCCCGTATAGACTGCCTTCACGATCGCGCGTTCGTTGAGGCCGTGCGTGCCGTTACCGTCGGGATCGCTGTATAGGCCCGGCGGGCCGTAGGACGGGATGCCGATCGCCTCCAGATAGATGCCGTCGGTCGCGCCGGTCGACATCATCGGGGCGAGCGGCACGCCCGGGTAATAACGCGCGAGCAGCCGTTCGGCGGGCTGGACGATCTTGGGGTCGAGCGGCGGGGGCACTGCGGCGGGCCCGCGATCGTCGACCTGCTTCACCATCATGCGCGGATCGGCGATCACCCGTTCCAGCGTCGCGCGCACCGCTTCGGCCGACACGCCGGGGAAGATGCGGCAATTGATATTGGCGCCCGCGCGCTGCGGCAGCGCATTGTTGGCATGGCCGCCGTCCAGCAACGTCGCGACGCAGGTCGTGCGCAGCATCGAATGATAGCTTTTGTCGGTGTTGAGCAGCGTTTCGGCAGCCTTGTCGGTCGGGTCGGCCGCGATCCGCTGCATCGCCGCGCCCATCGCATCGCCGCGCGCCTTGCCCGCGACGCGGAAATAGGCGCGCGTGGTGTCGGACATCTGCAACGGGAAGTCATAGGCGCGCAGGCGACCGAGCGCGTCGGACAGTTCGTAGATGGCATTGTCGCGCACCGGCGTCGAGCTGTGGCCGCCGGGGTTGGTCGCCTCGATTCGGTAATTGACCGCCGCCTTCTCGCCGACATGGATGTTGGCGATCGCGAGATCGCCCTTGCCGTCCGACCGCCCGCCCCCGCCTTCGTTGAGCGCGAATTCGGCTGCGATCAGCTCGGGTCGGTTCTGCGCCAGCCACTTCATGCCGTTGAATGCCCAGCTGGTTTCCTCGCCGCAGGTCAGCGCCAGCTTGATCGTGCGCTTGGGGCGATAGCCGCTTTCCTTGAACCGGATCATCGTATCGACCCAGATCGCGTCCATCGCCTTCATGTCGGCGGTGCCGCGGCCGTAGAAATAACCGTTTTCCTCGACCATCTTGTAGGGATCGCGCGTCCAGTCCTTGGGGTTGGCGACGACGACGTCGAGATGGCCGATCAGCAACATCGGCTTCACCGTGCGACTGGTGCCCGGCAGCGTCACCACGAGGCCGCCCTCTTTCGGATGATCGGGCACCGCAAAGCGCGTGATCGCGGACGCCGTATATCCCGCCGCCAACAGCCGTGCCTGAACCGTGTTGGCGAGCGCGGTGCAGCTGCCCGTCGTGATGCTGGTGTCGGTCTCCACCATCTGCTGGTAGAGCGCGCGGAAGCGGGCCTGGTCGGGGCGCAGCGGCGTCGCGGGTTGCTGTGCCGCCCCGCTGCCCGACAGCGTCAGCAGCATCGCGCCGATCGTCGCCCCAAGGATTCCCTGCGTCCGTCCCGCCATCGCCCGCCCCCATTCGTTGTGCGGACACTATGCATGACGCCCGCCGACGAGAAAGGGAAATCCGGCCCGCGCCTGTCCGCGGGTCACACCATCCGCGCGTCACCTGGCCGGCTGATGTGGGTCGACGTGTCGACATGTCGGCGCGTCGGCATCGCCGGCTGATAGGCGACCCCGATCCGCCGCACCGCCCTCCCCCGCCGTGCAAGCAGCCCGCGTACATAGGCGCAGGCCGCGCCCTCGTCGGCAAAGCTGCGCACCTGCGCGCGTCCCCGCGTCCCGATCCGCCCCCAGCACGTCTCGATCACCACCTGCCCGAATAGATCGCGATACGCCGCCACCCGCCAGCGCCGGCGCACGTTGCGCGCCGCATCGATGGCGGCGAGATCAATGGGCGTGAACGGCAGCTCGTCCATGCCCGCAAATCTAGGTGATGCCGACAGGCGTGTCCGACGGATTTCCTGAATCAGTGGCGAACGTGTGATTCAGCCGGTGAATCAGGGGGCGTCATCGCCACCGAGCAGCCGGCGCATGCGTGCGCTGACGCGGGCGCCGACCAAGGCGACGACCAGCACCAGGATCGACAGACCCCAGATCGTGGCAAGCGCGATCAACAGGAAGCGCAGCATCGTGCGCGTCCCCCGGTCAATACGGTATGCGCGCCTTTATCACTTGTGCCGCTCCACCCAGGCACAGGCCCAGAACTACCGAGCCAACCGCATACCCAAGCGCGATCTCAACCATGCCTGCTCCTCTCGCGTCCCGCCCGTATCCGGCGGTGACGAGCGCAGCATAGCCCCCTTTCACAAAAGTGCCATAAACTTCGCCTTCGTCCCGTCGCACGCGGCGACAGGGGCCGGTCGTTAAAAGGCGTTGCGGTGGAGGATGACGCGGACGGTCAGGAAGATGATCTTGATATCCCGCCAGATCGACCAGTTTTCGAGATATTCGAGGTCCGCCTGCAGGCGGTTGCGCAGATCGTCCTCGACCAGGGTCGCACCGCGGAAGCCGCGCACCTGGGCAAGGCCGGTGAGGCCCGGCTTGGTCGCGTGGCGGTCCCAATAGCGCTGGTCGACTTCCCAGAACAGTTTGTCCGCGGCTCGCGATCCCAGGGCGTGCGGGCGGGGACCGACGATGCTCATGTCGCCCTTCAGCACGTTCACCAGCTGCGGCAGTTCGTCGATGCTGGTCTTGCGGATGATCCGCCCGACCCGGGTGATCCGGTCGTCGTCGCGCGAGGCGGAGCGATGGCCGGCGCCGTCCAGCTGCTGGACGTACATCGAGCGGAACTTGAGCATCTGGAACATCTGGTTGCCGCGGCCGATGCGCACCTGCTTGAACAGGATTGGCCCCGGGCTGTTCAGCCGTACCGCGATCGCGGTGAGGACGAGCAGCGGCAGCAGGCACAGCAAGGCGGCAGAGGCGAGCGCGATGTCGAACAGGCGCTTGACGATCCTGTCCGTCAGGTCGAGCGGTCCCGCCGCGACGATGACCGATGGCACGTCGCGATTGGGACCGAGGCCGAGCGGCGCCATCGCCACCAGTTCGGGGACGACGATCTCGCTCTGCACGTTCGCGCCGCGCAGCGCCTTGGCCCAGGCCATGCGATGTTCGGGCGCGCAGGTGACGACGACGCGGTCGGCGCTGGCGACCAGCGTCGCGAGGCGATCGTACATGTGGGGATCGTGCGCTTCCGGGTCGAAATAGGATTCCGCCGCCATCACCATCGAGAAGTTGCCCGGCGGGATCGGTGCGCCGCGGTCGCACAGCAGGATCGAGCTGAACGGATTGCCGCCGACGAACCAGGTGAGATGGCGGACGAACACATAGCGTCCCGTCACCAGCAGCAAGGCGGCCAGCGCCGATCCGATGCCGATCGTCAGGCGCGGAAAGGCGGTCGCCGACTTCAGGTAGAAGGCGGCCAGGATGACGCAGCCGATCGCGATCGCCAGCGCCTGGATGCCGCGACGGATCGCGCCGAACGGATCCTGCAGATTTTCGGAATCATAGGCGTCGAGATTGGAGGCGATCAGCGCGTAGAGCGGCATCAGCACCAAAGCGAAGACCAGCCAGCCACTGTCGACGATGATCGACTGACGGGTCAAGGCGGCGATCGCGAAGCCACCGAAGATGGCCGCCATGTCGCAGCACAGCAGATAGGCGATGGCGCGGAACTGCAGCAGCACGCTGCGCGGGCGCCAATGCGTCTTCACACTCTTGGGATCGGAGGTAGTCATCACCTGCCTGGAAGAAGGAGAGGGCCGGGAGACAGTATCGACGTTGCCCAGCATGCCCATACACCTAACCGCCCGGAAAGCCTCGCAAACAGAAGCGCCGGATTCTTAACAGCAATGGCGGATGATCTCAATCCGGTCCTACCGGCAAGACCCGTCCACCGGTGATGGGGGTGCGTCCGCCATACCCGCTCACGGCACGTCGGTAAAGGGTCGCTGCCGCCGCTCGCCCGCCCTTCGGTCCCCCTGCGGGACGGGCGCTTCCGCGATCGCGGTCAGGATCGCGCGGCCGTAGGCGGTCTTGGCGAGTGCTTGGCCGCGGGCCTCCGCCGCTTCGCGGGGGATAAAGCCTTGGAGGTAGGCGATCTCTTCCAGGCAGGCGATCTGTATGCCCTGGCGGTGCTGGATGGTGCGGACGAATTCGGCTGCTTCAAGCAGGCTGTCGTGCGTGCCGGTATCGAGCCAGGCGAAACCGCGGCCCATCGCCTCGACGTGGAGCGTGCCTGCGGTCATGTAACGGCGCGCAAGGTCGGTGATCTCCAGCTCGCCGCGGGCCGAGGGCACCAACGCTGCGGCATGGTCGCAGACGCTGGCGTCGAACATGTAGAGGCCGGTTACCGCCTGGTTCGATCGGGGGTGTTCGGGCTTTTCCTCGAGCGATACCGCCTGCCCGTCGTCGTCGAAGGCGATGACGCCGTATCGCTCGGGATCGTCGACGCGGTAGGAAAAGAGCGTGGCGCCGCCCTCCGCCTCGATCCGGGCGACCGCGCGGCGCAGCAAGGTGCGCAGGCCGTTACCGAAGAAAATGTTGTCGCCGAGCACCAGCGTCACCGCCTGCCCCGCGATCCAGTCGCGCCCGATCGTGAACGCCTGCGGCAGCCCCTCCGGCGCGAGCTGTTCGGCATAAGCGATGGCCAGGCCGAGCGCCGATCCGTCGCCGAACAAGGTGCGGTAATGCGGCAGGTATTCGGGGCTGGAAATAATCAGGATGTCGCGGATGTCGGCGAGCATCAGCGCCGACAGCGGATAATAGATCATCGGCTTGTCGTAGACCGGCAGCAGCTGCTTGTTGACGACCAGCGTCGCCGGATGAAGCCGCGTGCCCGTGCCGCCGGCGAGGATGATGCCCTTCATGCCGGCAGCCCCCTGCGCACGTCCGCAGCGCGGTGTGCGACGATCGGGCGCCACCAGGCTTCGTTGTCGAGATACCAGCGGATCGTCACCTCCAGCCCGGTGTCGAAGCTTTCGCGCGGGGTCCATCCGAGTTCGTCGCGGATCCGCGTCGCGTCGATTGCATAGCGTTGGTCGTGGCCGGGGCGGTCGGCGACGAAGGCGATCTGTGCGGCATAGGAGCGGCCGTCGGCGCGCGGGCGCAGGTGGTCGAGCGTTGCGCACAGCGTCTCGACAACGTCGATGTTGCGGCGTTCGGCATTGCCGCCGATCGCATAGCGGCGGCCGGGCTGGCCGCGTTCGAATACGGCCTGCAACGCGCGGGCATGATCGTCGACGAACAGCCAGTCGCGCACCTGCTCGCCGCGGCCGTAGACGGGCAGCGCCTCGCCCGCGAGCGCCTTGACGATCATCAGCGGGATCATCTTTTCGGGAAAGTGATACGGTCCGTAGTTGTTCGAGCAATTGGTGACGAGCACCGGCAGGCCGTAGGTATGGCCCCAAGCGCCGACCAGATGGTCGGAAGCCGCCTTGCTCGCGGCATAAGGCGAACGCGGGTCGTAGGGCGTGTCTTCGGTGAAGCGGCCGGTCGGCCCCAGGCTGCCGAACACCTCGTCGGTCGAGATATGGTGGAAGCGGAAGGCAGCGCGGGCGGTCGTGTCGAGGCCCTGCCAATAGGCACGCGCGGCGGTCAGCAGGGTGAAGGTGCCGACGATATTGGTGTCGACGAAGGCGGCGGGGCCGTCGATCGACCGATCGACATGGCTCTCCGCGGCGAGATGCGTGACGATATCGGGGCGGAAATCGTGCAGCGCGGCCGCGACCGCGGCGCCGTCGCGGATATCGCCGCGCACGAAGCGATAGCGTGGGTCATTCGCGACCGGTGCCAGCGCGGTCAGCGTGCCGGCATAGGTCAGCGCGTCGTAGACGAGCACCTTATGCCCCGTCTCGCGGATCAGATGGCGGACGAGCGCCGAACCGATGAACCCGGCCCCGCCGGTGACGAAGATACGCATGGTCACGCCTCGTACCATGCGAAGGTTAAGACCTATAGGCGGGGGTTGTGACCGATATGAACATTTGACATCGGTCGCTAACCTGCTGTCCGATCATCGCAAATTCGACGAAAATGACGGCGTGGCGGCGCGTATCGCAAAAGTGTCATGATATGACAGTCTTGCTGTAACGTTTGCTGCCTAGCAGCCCCCCACGGCGACGACGGTCCGATGTGATCGGAGGCGGGCGCCGCGTCGGTCGTGCGCGCCGGATTTCGGTCGCGCGTCGCCAAGGGGGATAAATCCATGTCGATGGTTCTGCGTGCCCGTCGGGCGCGCCTGCTGTGCTGTGCGTCCGTCATGCTGCTGGGGGCGGCGACACCGGCCCTTGCGTCCGGCCCTGCCCTGCCCGCCGATCCGGCCTCACGCGATGCCGCGGGTCCCGATCCGCAGACCGACATCATCGTGCGTGCCAACCGCCTGGCGACCGCACAGAAGGAACAGTCGCCCGCGGTGGTCGACACCATCGTCTATGACGACGTCGAGACGATCGCGGCGGACGGCAACATCGTCGAACAGCTACGGCTGCTGCCCGGCATCAGCACGATCGACGAGGGCGATGCGCCGCGTTTCGTGACGATCCGCGGCATTGCGCCCGATCTCAACCAGACGACGATCGACGGCATCACCCTCGCCTCGATCGGCAATGACGGCGAGGGATCGCGGATGATCAACCTGCAGATCATCCCGTCCGAACTGTCGCAGCGCACCGACGTCTACAAGACCTTCACCGCCGAACAGGATGGCGGCGCGATCGGCGGTATCGTCGATATCGTGACGCGCAGCCCGCTCGACCTGAAGCGCCGCTACACGATGCTCGACGGCTATAGCAGCTACCAGTCGTTCCGCGGGCCCGACGGGCGCAACACGATCGGCGGCAGCGCACAGCATTGGGGCGGCGGGGCCAAGGGCGTGTTCGCCGACCGCTTCGGCTCGCACGGCCAGTTCGGCATCCTGCTGTCGGCGCGCTACCAGAGCCGCACGCGCAATTCCGCCAAATGGTGGCAGCCGGTGAAGAATTACTTCGACGCCAGCGGCAAGGCGCTCGCCGGCCCCGATGCGGGCAATTGGGATGGGCGCGCGGTGCCGGGCGACCATAGCTACGGCAGCTATACCAACCGGCTGCGCACGGCGGGCAGCAGCGGCAAGCTGGAATGGCAGGCGAGCGACCGCATCCGCGCCTCGCTGCTCGGCTTCGGTTATCGTCTGTGGGAATCCTCGACGATGAACAAGAACGACTATTACACGCGCAGCACCATCGTCGCGCGCACCGCGAACGGCGGCCGCTCGCAGGTCAACAGCATCTATTCGCGCTACCGCTACGACACCTGGGACAAGAAGACGTACGGCGGCATCGCCTCGCTCGCCTGGCGCGGCGACGCGTCGCACCTCGACGTGCGTGGCGGCTATACGCGCGCGATCTACGACAACGTGCAGCCCTATGTCGGCGTGCGCACCTATCCCGCCAAGCTGTTCCTCGACTGGGAGGATGGCAGCGAGGCGACCGGCGGTATCCCGCGCGTGACGGGGATCAGCGATCCCAACGCGCCGTTCTCGTCGATCTATAAGCTCAGCACCGCCAACATCACCGAACGCTCCGCGCGCGAAGGCCTGACCGACCTGCGCGTCGATTATGCCTGGAATACTGAGGCGAGCGACCGCGGCTTCGGCCTGGCGACGGGCGTCGAGTTCCGCCGGCTCGACCTGTCGCGCGACCTCGACGTCAACACCTATCGCCTGGGCCGGGTGATGACCGACTATCTGGTCGATCCGAACTATCGGCCCGTCGGCTCGGCCATGTCCTTCCCCTGGATCGACTATAACCGCGCCAAGGGCACCCTGTGGCAGCAGATCGGGCTGGATGCGCGTGCGACCGCCTATCAGGAACGGGCCAGCGACTATCGCTATGTCGAGCGGTTGTGGACGCCCTATCTGTCGCTGCATCACGCCAGCGACGCGACCCGGCTGGTCGCGGGGCTACGCTACGACCACATCGGTTTCGACGCCTACCAGCCGGTGATCCGCAGCGGCGTGGTGCTGCCCGGCCAGACGGTGCGGCGGGGCGGCTATGCCTATCTGCTCCCCTCGTTCGCGGCGGACCATGACCCGGGCGATGGCACCAAGCTGCGCTTCGCCTACAGCCGCACGCTCGGCCGGCCGACGCCGGGCGACATCGCCCAGCCCGAAACGATCAGCTGCGGCGTCGAGGACGAAGAGGCGGGTGGCCCCGATTGCTCGATCCGCCGCGGCAATCCCAATCTGCGGCCGCGCCGCGCCGACAATCTGGACGTCGGCGCCGAATATTATTTCGGCACGCATGGCGTGATCGCCGTCGCCGCCTTCGCCAAGTGGATCAAGGACGACATCTACGTCCTGCGCTCGCTGCAGGAGGTCGACGGCACCACCTATGCGGTGCGCGAGCCGACCAATGCAGAGCGGTCGCGCCTGTATGGGATCGAGTTCCAGGTCGCCGAGCACAATGTCGACGTGCTGGGCCGCAAGGTCGATCCCTTCTTCAACGTGACCTTGCTCGACGGGCAGATGCACGTGACGGGCGAGGAGACGGGCACGCGGACGATCGACCGGCTGATGTACCAGCCGCGCGTCACGCTCGGTGCCGGCGCGACGGTACGCCTGCCCGAGATCGCGGGCGCGATCCGCGGCACCGTCAGCCATCGTTCGGCGTCGCTGACCGCGCTGGGGGTCACGCCCAAGGACGATACCGGCCGCGCGCCGCTGACGGTCGTCAACGCGGCGCTGTGGCACCGCGTGCTGCCGCACGTGACCTTCAAGTATGAGATCAACAACCTGTTCGACGACCAGCCCAAATTCCTGGCCGGCAACCGTCTCCAATATGTCAACGAAATCGACGATTATGGGCGCGCTGCCTTCTTCCACATCGTGCTGAACTGACCGGCAAGGGACCTGACCATGATCGATCGCCGCCACCTGCTTGCCGCCTTTCCGATGCTGTGGATGGCGGCGCGCGCCGGTGCGCTGCCGGCGAACCCGCGCAACCTGATCGACGCGCCCGGGTTCCTGACAACGCCCTTCGCGCTCGGCGTCGCGGCGGGCGATCCCGATGCGGACGGCTTCGTCGCCTGGACGCGGATCGTCCCCGAACCCGCGCAGCCCGATGGCGGCATGGTGGCGGCGCCCGTCCGCGTCGGCTGGGAAGTGGCGCGCGATCCCGATTTCCGCCAGATCGTCCGCCATGGCGAGGCGATCGCCCACCCCGAGCTCGCGCATGCGGTGCATGTCGAGGTGACGGGGCTCGAGCCGGCGAGGCCCTATTGGTACCGCTTCACCTGTGGTGGCCATCGCAGCCCGGTCGGGCGCGGGGCGACGCTCCCCCTGCCCCAGGCGCGGCTCGACCGGCTGCGCTTCGCGGTCGCCGGCTGCCAGAATTACGAGGAAGGCCTGTACACCGCGTGGCGGAAGATCGCCGAGGAGCCGGTCGATTTCGTCTTCCATTACGGCGACTACATCTACGAAGGCCCTGACCGCGGCCCTGCCCCGCGCCGCATCGCCGGCCGGGTGGTGACGCCGATCCGCCGCCACACCGGGGGCGAGATCCAGTCGATCACCGATTATCGCCTGCGCTACGGCCTGTACAAGTCGGACGCGGATCTGCAGGCCGCGCATGCCGCCGCGCCCTGGTTCGTCAGCTTCGACGATCACGAGGTCGACAACAATTGGGCGGGCGACCACGACCAGGACGGCACGCCGCCCGAACTGTTCCTGATGCGCCGTGCGATGGCGATGCAGGCCTATTACGAACATATGCCGCTGCGCCCGCGCTCGATGCCGGTCGGCGCACAGATGCGCATGTATCGCGATGCGCGCTTCGGCGACCTGATGCAGGGCTTCTTCCTCGACACCCGCCAGTATCGTTCGGATCAGGCCTATGGCGATGACGACGTCGTGCAGGGTCCGGACGTCTATGCGCCCGATCGCACGATGATGGGCGATGCGCAGGAGGGCTGGCTGTTCGACGGCCTGACCCGATCGACCGCGCGCTGGAACCTCATCGCGCAGCAGGTGCGGCTGATGAACATGCACTATACCAAGCCGGGCAAGGACGTGCCCATCGCCTCGATGGATCAATGGTCGGGCTATATGTACAGCCAGCGTCGCCTGCTCAGCCACATCGCCGATCACTGCCCGGGCAATGTCATGACGGTCAGCGGCGACGCGCATCGCCATTATGCCGGCGATCTCGTCCACGACCAGCGCGGCGGAATCGTCTCCAGTGAGTTCCTCGCCACCTCAATCACCTCAGGCGCCGACGGTGTCGGCGACGATGACGACTTCACCCGCTCGGCCAAGGCGCATACGCCCGAACTGATGGCGATGACCGATCGCCGCGGCTACGTGCTGTGCGACGTCGGCCGCGATACCTTCCGGGGCGACCTCAAGATCCTCGACACCGTCGCGGTGCCGGACGGCCGCCTGTCGACCTATGCGAGCTTCGTGTCGGAACGCGGCAAGCCCGGGCTGCACCGGGTGTGATAGGCGACATGTCTATGTGTCGACATAGCGACACATAGACATGTCAGCATTCAACCACGTTGACCGCCAGCCCGCCGAGGCTGGTTTCCTTATATTGCGAGCGCATGTCCTCGCCGGTCTGGCGCATCGTCTCGATCACCGCGTCCAGGCTGACGACGTGGCTGCCGTCGCCGCGTAGCGCGAGATAGGCGGCGTTGATCGCTTTCACCGCGCCCATCGTGTTGCGTTCGATGCAGGGGATCTGGACGAGGCCGCCGATGGGGTCGCAGGTGAGGCCGAGATTGTGCTCCATGCCGATCTCGGCGGCATTTTCGATCTGCGCGTTGCTGCCGCCCAGCACCGCGGCGAGCGCGCCGGCCGCCATCGAGCAGGCGACGCCGACCTCCCCCTGGCAGCCCATCTCGGCGGCCGAGATCGAGGCGCGCTTCTTGTACAGCATGCCGATCGCCGCGGCGGTGAGCAGGAAGGTGCGCGCGCCCTCGCGTCGCGTGGTCTCGTCGCGGGCGACCAGCGTCTCGTAGAAACGCAGGACGGCAGGCAGCACGCCCGCGGCACCGTTGGTCGGGGCGGTGACGACGCGGCCGCCCGCGGCATTCTCCTCGTTGACCGCGAGCGCCCACAGGCTGACCCATTCGAACACTTCGGCCGGGTTGCTGCCGGGGACGCAGCCGGTGAGGCCTTGCTCGATCGCGCGCGCGCGGCGCCGGACCTTCAGGCCGCCGGGGAGCATCCCCTCCTGCGCGATGCCGCGGTCGATACAGGCGTGCATCGCCGTGCGCACCGCGTCGAGGAAGGCGTCGGTCTCGGCCGCCTCGCGCCACGCGGTTTCGTTGGCGCGGACGATCTCGGCGATGGTGAGGCCAGTCGCCTCGCCCAGCTCAAGCAGCTCGGCGCCCGAGCTGAACGGGTGGCGGACCGCGACGTTGCTCGCCGACGCCGGCGCGCCCTTGCGCAGGATCGCACCCCCGCCGATCGAGAAATAGGTCTCGGCATAAGCGGTGCCGTCGGCGCGTTGCGCGGTGAAGGTCATGCCATTGGGGTGCTCGGGCAGAAATTCGCGCGGGTGGAAGACGACGTCGCTGGCTGCGAAGGCGAGTCCGTGCGTGCCGGCGAGCGGCAGCCGCCCCTCCGCGCCGATCCCCGCGAGGATGTCGGGCGCCGCATCAGGATCGAGCCGCTCGGGCTCCCAGCCGGCCAGCCCCAGGATCGTCGCAGTATCGGTCGCATGGCCGCGCCCGGTCAGCGCGAGGCTGCCAAAGAGGTCGCAGGTGACGCGGGTCGGCGCCGTCCCCTGCCCCACCGCACGCTGTGCGAAGTCGAACGCGGCACGCATCGGCCCGACGGTGTGCGAGCTCGACGGCCCGATGCCGATCGTGAACAACTCGGCGACGCTGATCGGCCGATGCAGCCCCCGGTCGAGCGGTAGAGGTGTAGACGTGTCGACGTGCATGCATGTCCTCATCGCCGGCTCCGATGCCGGCCGTGCGCATGCCCCATCTGTCGCTTGTGCCTGAGATCGCTATCCCGTCGGCGGACGTGCAGGGTGGCCCTTCACGCCTCTCTCCAGATATTCTCGCATCGCCATGGTCCTTCTGCCTGAGAGTTTCCGGGGCGGTTGCTCCTTCGGCGCCGGGGCGTGCCCGGTCTCTCCCATGTCGATGGCGGCGGGTATCGGCCGGGGCGGGGGAGGGGTCAAGGGCGCGTGGCGTCGCGCTTCGATGCGTGATCCCGGGATTGTGCTGATGTGCCCCGCCCCATTAATCGTGTGTCAGAGGGCGGGCCACGCTCTTGTGAGATCGAACGGGAAGGGTAGGGGCGAGACGTAGGGTGCGTCGGGAGGCCATGTCTGCGGGCGATCTGCCGACATGTCGACAGGACGACATGTCTCAAGGGGAAGGGATCAACCCGAACGGGTCCCATTTCCTACTCGAAAGCACGAACTGTTGGAGGCTTGCCCCCGTTTCCCCTCGTGAAAACGGCATGGGGGTCCAAATCTTCGTGCTTTCGAGTAGGAAATGGCCATGGCCCGTACCCCTGCTTCGAATCGTCCTGCCCATGGTGCTGACGGCATCCCTCAGCGCGATCTGTTCGCGCTCGACAGCCCGCTGCATGGCGAGATCCGCGGCGAACGCTCGCTGATGGCGTTCCCCTTCTTCGCATTGTCGAAAAACGCCTGGATGAAGCCGCTTACCTACGATCACGCGACTGTCTCGATCGAGGTGCGCCCTTCAGCGAGCGGCGTCGCGACGATCTACGACAAGGAAATCGTGCTCTACATCGCCAGTCTGATGGCGGCGAAGCTGGAGGCGGGCGATCGGGTCGAACAGGATTTCGTCTTCACTGCGCACGATCTGTTCTCGGCGACCGGTTCCAACCATTCGGCGCGCAGCTATGGCCGGCTGTCCGAGGCGCTGGAACGGCTGCAGGGTACGCAGATCAAGACCAATATCGAAGCGGGTGGCGAAGGGGAGGAGGGCTTCTTCTCCTGGCTGTCCGAAGCAAAGCTGCACTATAGCAAGACGAAGAGCGGCGAACGGCGCCTTAAAGCCGTCAAGGTGCGACTGTGCGACTGGCTGTATCGTGCGATCCTGCTCGATCGCCATGTGCTCGACTATGCGGCGGCCTATTTCCAACTAGGGCCGATCGAACGACGCATCTACGAAGTCGCGCGCTCGACCTGCGAAGAGGGGAACGTGCTCGACATCGATCTTGCCACCTTCCGGCTCCAGATCGGCTATCAGAACCCGCTGTCGAACTTCAAGGCGGCGCTGAAGCAGATCGTCGCGACCGACGGCATCCCCGATTACCACCTTGAGCTGGTCGAAGAGACCGAGGCCGCGCCCCCGGCCGGCGATGCCCCTCCGCGCCGCGGCCGGCGTGCACCCCAAGCCCGCGTCGTCATCACCCCGCGTGGCCCTGCGCTGACTGCGGACGGCCCGCGCGAGGGGTGAGGCGGGTCGGCCTGGAAGGCTTTGCGAAGAAGAGGGATTGTCGCGCAGAGGCGCAGAGAGCGCAGAGGGGTATCGTGCGCGGCAGCGCTATCTCCGTCTTGCGCGTAGACAGGGCGCTGTTGCGGCACGCGCAGCATCTCCGCGTCCTCTGCGCGAACCCCTTCCTCGCGAATCATCGGCCGAATCAAGCACGCCCAATCGGGGCATGACGGCGCGCCGATCCGCCCGATTGTCGTCAATTGTTACTCGATAGCACGAAGTTGAACCGTGCTTATTCTACTCGAAAGCACGAATGGAGCGGCAATTCCTATCCGAAAGCACGAACTTTTTCTGGTTTAAATACTCGAAAGCACGAATCTTGGTCGCTTCCGTTGTTGGATCATTGCTGCAACAAGATCGGCGATGCGCGTCATGTCGACGCAGCGGAAAGCAGGAAGCGGCCGTGACCACATAAAGGAAAGCCCGGCACGAAGGCCGGGCATCCCAAAGGGGGTATTGAAGAGCGGCGTCGCCAAACGTCACTCCACGTGAAAGCATCACCACTTCACGGGCTCTTCCTACCGTCCCGCCCCATCGGGTGCAAGGATGCGCGTTTCGCGCCACGGTCTTTTTCATCCCCGGTCCCGGCCCCCAAGGGGGAAGGAAGATGACGGCATTTGCCCTCAGCGCGGCAAGTGCGCGCGTACTCGCGCGTGCGGCCAGCGGGCGTACGGCCCAGGCTGCGACGGTCACACCACGTGCGCGATCGGGCGGGCTGCACCGCACCGGCGCGCCCGTGCGCCGTGGCAGTATCGAGGCGGGGACGTTCGAAGAGGCGTTCTTCGCCGTCCCCGCGCCCGGCGAGACCGACCGCATGCTCACCGCCTGCCGTCGCGCGCGCGACG
>NZ_JBNNOB010000046.1:0-24765 GCF_050274375.1 Sphingomonas sp. NPDC019816 | reverse complement strand
AGAGGGGAGCAACAGGAGTGGGAAAGGAGGGCGAAAGATGTTGTCCTACAAGGGCGTTTTGTTGTGTTTTTTTTTTTTTTTTTTTTTTTTTTTTTTTTTTTTTTTTTTCCGGTGCTGCCCGAACGGCTGGCGTTCGAGGCCGCCAGCGTCGGCTCGCCGCAAGTCGAGGGCGGCCTGCACGAAAAGCTCTCCGCCGATCGCGAGCGGATCGGGCCGGTCAACCTGGTCGCCGAACGCGAACTGGCCGAACTGGAGGCCGCCGGCATCGCCAATGCCGCCGAGCGTGAGGATCTGGCGCAGGCAGTGACACGGCTGCGCGGCTCGATCGGGCTGCTCAACCGCGAGGGGCGGCAAAGGCTGCTGGCGGCGTTCGAGGCGGTGAACGGCCATTTCCAGACGCTGTTCGCGACGCTGTTCGATGGCGGCTCGGCGCATCTGGCGCTGGTTGATTCGGACGATCCGCTGGAGGCCGGGCTGGAGATCATGGCGCAGCCGCCGGGCAAGCGGCTCCAGTCGCTGACGCTATTGTCGGGCGGCGAGCAGGCGCTGACGGCGGTGGCGCTGATCTTCGGGCTGTTCCTGACCAACCCCGCGCCGATCTGCGTACTGGACGAGGTCGATGCGCCGCTGGACGACGCCAATATCGACCGGTTCTGCGGGCTGCTCGACCGGATGACGCGCGAGACCGATACGCGCTATCTGATCGTCACGCATAATGCAGTGACGATGAGCCGGATGCACCGTTTGTTCGGGGTAACGATGATCGAGCGCGGGGTCAGCCGGTTGGTCTCGGTGGACTTGCAGGCGGCGGAGACATTGCTGGCGGCGGAGTGAGCCCTCCTTAACCCGCTGCCAAGCCGCAAAGATGGGACATGCGCTTCGACTTCGCTCAGCGTGAACGGCTGCCGGATGATTTGGCTTAATCCTACGCTCCGTTCAGCCTGAGCGAAGTCGAAGGCCACGCCAAACCCTCACGGCAGCAGGAACGTGCCCTCGATCACCGTCACGCAGCCCCCGCCCAGGATCACGCGGTCGCCGTCCAGCCGACAGGTCAGACGTCCGCCGCGCGCGCTGGCCTGTTCGGCGACGAAGGAGTTGCGACCCAGCTTCGCCGTCCAGTACGGCGTCAGCACCGCATGCGCCGACCCCGTCACCGGGTCTTCGTCGATCGCGAAGGCGGGGACGAAGACGCGGCTGACCACATCGGCCTCCCCCGCCCCGCCGCGCGCGGTCAGGATGACGACATAGCGCCCCGCCTTGGCCAGCGTGGCGAAGTCCGGCGTACAGCCCCGCACCGTCTCGGCGACATCCACGACGACCACGCCATAGCCCGCCGGATGGCGCAGCGTCTCGACCACGCCGTCCACGCCCAGCGCCTCGACTACGCCCGGCAACGCTTCAGGCGATGGCGCGCGTTCGGGCAGGGACATGCTGTAGCCCAGCCCGTCGCGCGCCACCTCCAGCACCCCGGCATGGCGCGTCGCGAACCGCACCCGCTCGCGCGTGGTATCCGAGGACAGCACGACGTGCCCGCTCGCCAGCGTGGCATGGCCGCACATCTCCACCTCGTCTCCGGGCGTGAACCAGCGCAGTTCGAAATCCGCCTCGCCGCCGTCTGCCGGCACCAGAAAGGCGGTTTCCGACAGATTATTCTCCTGCGCGATCGCCAGCAGCATGGCATCGTCGGGCCAGGACGACAGCATCATCACCGCCGCCGGATTGCCGCCGAACGCGGCATCGGCAAAGGCATCGACCTGGGTGAAGGGAATGCGCATCAATAGACTCGCTTGCCGAACCAATGGGGGGTGACGTCCGCCTCGACCAGCGGATTGTCGGTATCGACATGGCCCTCGGGATCGAGATGGATCAGCACCTCGACCTTGGGGAAGGCGCGGCGCAGCGCGCGCTCGACGCCCTCGACCACGTCATGCGCGGCGGCGACCGTCATGTCGCGGTCGACCTCCATATGGAATTGCGCGAAGTCGTGGCTGCCCGAACGGCGGGTGCGGAAGTCGTGAATGCCCTTTAGCCCCGGCTGGCGCGCGGCGACGTCGAGAAAGGCGGCGCGCTGATCGTCGGGCCATTCCTTGTCCATCAACTGGTCGATCGCGGTCGACGACGCCTGGAACGCGCCCCAGGCCAGCCACAGCGCGATGGCGATGCCGAAGACCGGGTCCGCGCCATGCCAGCCGAAATACTGGTCGAGCACCATCGCGACGATCACCGACCCGTTGAGCAGCACGTCCGACTGGTAATGGACATTGTCCGCCAGGATCGCGACCGATCCGGTGCGACGGATGACGCTGCGCTGATAGGCCAGCAGGGCCACCGTCGCCAGGATCGCGATCACCGACACGCCGATGCCGAACTCGGCGTCAGACGTCGGATTGTCCGCACCCAGCGCCATCACCGCCCGCCAGGCGATGCCCGCCGCCGAGGCGGTGATCAGCGCCACCTGGAACAGCGCCGCCAGCGCCTCCGCCTTGCCATGGCCGAAGCGGTGGTCGTGATCCGCCGGGGTCGCCGCCAGCCGGACGCCGTACAGCGTCACCAGGCTGGCGAGCAGGTCGAGCGCGGTATCGGCGAGCGACCCCAGCATCGCGACCGACCCGGTGCGCCATGCGGCGAACCCCTTGAGCGCCAGCAGGAACAGCGCCATCGCGACGCTGGCCAGCGCCGCCTTGGTCGCCAGCGGAATGACCTTCTTGCGTTCGTCCTGGGTCACGGGAACAGCAATCCTTCGTCCCAGCCGCCTTCGCTGGTGCAAGTAAAGACGCGGCGCTCATGCAGCCGGTGTTCGCGGTCGAGCCAGAACTCGATCCGCTGCGGCGTGACGCGATATCCGCCCCAATGCGGCGGGCGCGGCACGTCGCCGCCCTCGAACCGGGCGCGCATCGCCTCGAACCGCGCTTCGAACGTCTCACGGGCGTCGAGCGGGCGCGACTGTTCCGACGCCCAGGCCCCCAACTGCGAGTCGCGGCCCCGGCTGGCGAAATAAGCGTCCGACTCGGCATCATCGACGCGCGACACCGGCCCCTCGATACGGATCTGACGGCGCAGCGATTTCCAGTGGAACAGCAAAGCGGCCTTGCTGCCTTCGCCCAGGTCCTGCGCCTTGCGACTTTCACGATTGGTGTAGAACACGAAACCGCGCGGATCATGGCCCTTCAACAGGACCATGCGGACCGAGGGTTGTCCGGTCGCGTCGACCGTCGCCAACGCCATCGCGTTGGAATCGTTGATTTCGCTTGCGCGCGCTTCGGCAAACCAGGTGTCGAACAGGGCAAAGGGATCGTCAGCCATGCGCCCGCCCATACGCCTGTGGGAACGGAAAACCAATGTCGGGAACGGAAACGCCGGGTCCGTCATTGACGCCGTTACGCAACGGAGATTTCCCCCATGCCCGCACGCGCTTACTGGCAGGGTCAGATACGCCTCGCGCTCGTGTCGATCCCGGTCGAGATCTACGCCGCGACCAAAAGCGGCGCGACCATCCAGTTCAAGCAGATCCACGAACCCAGCGGCAAGCCGATCCATTACGAAAAGGTCGTGAACGACATCGGCCCGGTCGACACCGACGAAATCGTGAAGGGCTATCAGGTCGCCAAGGGCGATTACGTCCTGCTCGACCATGACGAGATCGACGCGGTCAAGCTGGAGTCGAAAAAGACGCTGGAGCTGACCCGCTTCGTCGACGCGGACGAGATCAACGTCCTTTATTATGAACGCCCCTATTTCGTCGTCCCCGCCGACGATCTGGCCGAGGAAGCCTTCATCGTCCTGCGCGAGGCGTTGAAGCGCACCGGCAAGGTCGGGCTGGGACAACTGGCGCTGCGCGGCCGCGAATATATCGTCAGCCTGCGGCCATGTGGGCGCGGGCTGATCCTGGAGACGCTGCGCTACGCCGATGAGGTGAACAAGGCGCAAGCCTATTTCAGCGATATCGGCGATGCCAAGCCCGATGCCGAGCTGCTCGACCTGGCAGAGGCGCTGATCGAGAAGAAATCCGGCCCCTTCGACCCCAAACAATTCCACGACCATTATGTCGAGGCGCTGCACCGCCTGATCGACCGCAAGCGCAAGGCCAAGGGCAAGAAGGTCATCGAGGAAGAGGATGACGCGCCCGCAAAGTCGGGCGGCAACGTCGCCGACCTGATGGCCGCGCTCAAAAAGTCGATGGAGACGGGCGAGACGCGCAGCCGTTCGCGCAAAGCGCCTGCCAAGACGACACGGAAGGCGCCCGCGAAGAAGACGACCACCCGCAAGGCCCCGGCGCGCAAACATGGCTGATCCGCTCGAACGCTATAACGCCAAGCGCGATTTCACCCGCACCGCCGAGCCGGCCGGCACGCTGGAACCCGGCAAGGGCAACAGCTTCATCGTGCAGAAGCATGACGCGACCCGGCTGCACTGGGACTTCCGGCTGGAGGTGGACGGGGTGCTCAAAAGCTGGTCGGTCACGCGCGGACCCAGCCTGGACCCGAACGAAAAGCGGCTGGCGGTTCGCACCGAGGATCATCCCCTCTCCTATGCGACGTTCGAGGGCACGATTCCGGCGGGCGAATATGGCGGCGGCACGGTGATGCTATGGGATCGCGGCACCTGGTCGCGGATCGCGGGCAAGAGCGCGAAGGATCTGGAGGACGGGCACCTCCACTTCATCCTCGATGGCGAGCGGATGAAGGGGGAATGGCTGCTCGTCCGCATGAAGCCACGCGGCAAGGAAAAGCGCGAGAACTGGTTGCTCCGCAAAGTCGCCGACGCCCATGCCGGGGGTACCGACACGCTGACCGATCAGGCGCTGACCAGCGTGTCGACCGGGCGGACCATGGCGCAGATCGCGGAAGGCAAACCAGCCAAGAAGACGCCCGTCAAAAAGCCGAAAACGGCTCCCCGCACGCCAAAGGCCAAGACCAAGGCGGGCGCGATGCCCGAATTCCAGCCCCCGGCGCTCTGCACGCTGGTCGATCAGGTGCCCGCCGGGAATGGCTGGCTGCACGAGATCAAATATGACGGCTACCGCGCGCTGATCGCGGTTGGCGGTGGCAAGGCGCAGGTCTTCACCCGCAACGGCCTGGACTGGAGCGCGAAATTTCCCGGCATCGTCGCGGCGGCTGCGGAACTGCCCGTCACCACGGCGCTGATCGATGGAGAGATCGTCGCGTTCAAGGACGGGCGGCCCGACTTCTCGACGCTGAAGGACGCGATCGGCACGACCAGGCCGATGAGCCTGTTCGCCTTCGACCTGCTCTCGGTCGACGGCGAGGACCTGACCGACCTGCCGCTGGTCCAGCGCAAGGAGCGGCTGCGCGCGATCATCCCCAAGGGCGATGAGGTGATCCAGTTCGCCGAGCATATCACCGGCTCGGGCGAGGCGCTGTTCGACAAGCTCTGCGCCGAGGGGCTGGAAGGTGTCGTCTCGAAACGCGCGGACAGCCGCTATCCGTCCGCGCGGAGTCGTGACTGGTTGAAGATCAAATGCATGAAGCGGCAGGAATTCGTGATCGTCGGCTGGCTCCCCTCCGACAAGGCGGGTCGCGGGCTGAAGTCGCTGCTGCTGGGCGTGAACCGCGACGGCAGGCTGGCCTATGCGGGCAAGGTCGGCACCGGCTTCACGCAGGACCGCATGACCGAGTTGCGCAGGCTGCTCGACGCGCGCGCGCGCAAGACCGCCCCCGTCGAGGCACCCCGCGCGATGGTGCGGGGCGCGAAATGGGTGCGCCCCGATCTGGTCGCCGAAATCGCCTTTACCGAGACGACGCCGGATGGCCTGCTCCGCCATCCCAGCTTCATCGGCCTACGCGAGGACAAGCCCGCCGACCAAGTGGTCGAGGAACGCCCCGCACCCACTCCCTCGGAAAAAGGCAGCGACGTCGCCATCAGTCATCCCGAACGCGTTATCTTCCCCGACAGCAAACTGACCAAGGGCGATCTGGCCGACTATGTCGCGACCATCGCCCCGCTGATGCTGCCCTGGGTCGCGCATCGCCCGGTCAGCCTGGTTCGCTGTCCCCAAGGCCGGGCGCGGGCGTGCTTCTTCCAGAAGCATGACGCGGGCAGTTTCGGGCCCCATGTCCATTCGGTGCCGATCAGGGAGAAAGACGGCGGCACCGAACCCTACCTCTATGTCGAGAATGCCGAGGGTTTGCGCGCCTGTATCCAGATGGGGTCGATCGAGTTTCACGGCTGGGGATCGTCCATCGCCACGCTGGAACAGCCCGACCGGATGATCTTCGACCTCGATCCCGATCCGTCGGTGACTTTCGCCGACGTGAAGCGCGCTGCCGTCCATATCCATGACCAGCTGGCCGAACTGGGGCTGACCAGCTTCGCCATGCTGTCGGGGGGCAAGGGCGTACATGTCGTCGTGCCGCTGACACCGGATGCCGCGTGGCCCGCCGTGTCGAACTTCGCCGAGCGCTTCGCCAAGGCGCTGGCGCAGGCCGCCCCCGACCGTTTCGTCGCGGTGGCCACCAAGGCCAGGCGCAAGGGCCGCATTTTCATTGACTGGCTGCGCAACCAGCGCGGGGCGACCGCCGTCATGCCCTATTCGGCGCGCGCACGGGCGGGGGCGCCGGTCGCCGCGCCGGTGGCGTGGCGCGAACTGGACGCGATCGACACGGCGGCACGCTGGACGATCCGCGACGGCGAGGAACTGATCGAACGGGCGGCCAGCACACCTCTACGCGGCTGGGGCGTGGCGGAGCAGATTTTGCCCGACCTGTAATCGCCTGTTGCAACCTGGGGCCGATGCGGCGATTTTCCGCAACCCATGGACCCCTCCGAGGACAGCCCCGCGCAGGCCGCCGCCTGGATCGACGCCTACCACCATGCCGCGTCGGGTGCCGATGTGCTGGCGGGCGGGACCGATCCGGCCTGGCCCGCGATGCTGGAGGAGCTGGCCGCCGTCGCCAGCAACCTGGCCCATGCGCGCGAACGGGTGCAGCGTCACGCGGCGGACATCGGCACCGGCTTTCGCATCATCGGCGAAACCGACGAGCGGCCCTGGCCCGTCTCACCCGTCCCCCTGCTGATCGACAGCGGTGAATGGGCCGGGATCGAGGCGGGTGTGGTACAGCGTGCCGCGTTGCTGGAGACGATCCTGGCCGATCTCTATGGCGGCGGCGAACTGGTGGCGGAAGGGCATATCCCCGCCGCGCTGGCGACGGGCAGCCCCTATTTCCTGCGGCCGATGGTGGGGGTCACGCCGCCGGGCGGCCATCATCTGAGCTTCGTCGCCTTCGACCTGGCGCGCGGGCCGGACGGCGACTGGCGGGTGCTGGCCGATCATCTGCGCAATCCGGCGGGGGCGGGTTACGCGCTGGAGAACCGGCTGGCGGTCAGCCGCACGCTGGGCGGCCTTCAGAACCGCCTCAACGTACAGCGGCACGCGCCCTTCTTCGCCGCCTTTCGCGCCGGCCTTGCCGCGCAATGCCGGCGTTCCGATCCCCGGATCGGGCTGCTGACGCCGGGTCGCTTCAACCCGAGCTACCCCGAACAGGCGCATCTGGCCCGCTATCTCGGCCTGTTGCTGGTCGAGGGCGCCGACCTCGCCGCGATCGAGGGGCAGGTCTATGTCCGCACCGTCGCGGGGCTGAAGCGGATCGACGCGCTGTGGCGGCGGCTCGATCCCCGCCTGCTCGATCCGCTGGCGTTCGACAGCCATTCGCAGATCGGCGTGCCCGGCCTGATCGACGCCTATGTCGAGGGACAGGTGGTGCTGGCCAACGCCCCCGGTGCGGGCGTGCTGGAGAGCCCGGCCTTCTCCGCCTTCCTGCCGGTGCTGGCCCGCCATCTGCTTGGTGAGCCGCTGAAGCTCCCCAATATCGCGACCTGGTGGTGCGGTGGTCCGGCGCAGGCCGCGCATGTCACGGATCATCTCGACCGGCTGCTGCTCGCCCCCGCCTTCGGGCCCCGGCCGCTGGGGTTGCCCGATGGCGCGCAGCCGGGGGCCAGCCTGTCGCCCGACGCGCGCGCGGCGCTGCTCGCCGACATGGCGCGGCGGCCGCAGGATTATGTCGGGCAGGAGATCGTCCGCCTGTCGACCATGCCGGTGGTGATCGGCGACCGGCTGGAACCCCGCCCCTTCACGCTGCGCGTCTTCGCCGCGCGCGATGGCGAGGGGCGATGGACCGTCATGCCCGGCGGCTTCGGCCGTATCGGCGACCACCCGGAGGCGACCGCCGCGATGATCGGCGAGGGGCTGTGGTCCGCCGATGTCTGCATCCATGGGCCAGACCCGGTCGCGCCGATGTCGCTGCTGACCGCGCCCGATTCGCTGCATGTGCGCCGCAATCCGGGCACCTTGCCCAGCCGGGTCGCGGACAATTTCTATTGGCTTGGCCGCTATCTGGAGCGGGGCGAAGCGCTGCTCGCCGCGATCCGCGTGATGCTGGGCAATTCGATCGACGTCGATGGCGGCGCCGCGCTCGACACGCGCACCGTGGGGCGGCTGGTCGGCCTGATCGCCGGCGGCGGCGCAGCCCCGCATCCCGACAGCCTGCACCGCGCCGCCCTGACCCAGTTCGCGCGCACCGCGATGGAGGATGAGGGCTTTCACTCCGTCGCGCGGATCAACCGCCTGGCGCGCGGGATCAGCGAGGGCTCGCGCGATCGGCTGTCCGCCGACATGGTGCGATTGCTGGAGGCCCCCTTCCCCAGCCATGCCGGTATGCTCGACCGGGCGGGGTCGCTTCAGCGCCGCTATGCCGCCATCGCCGGGCTGTCGGCCGAGCACATGGTACGCACCACCGCCTGGCGCTTCCACGATCTGGGTCGCCGGGTGGAGCGCGCCATCGCGGTTGCGCGCGCGACCCGGCTATTCGGCATGGCGGGCGCATCCGCCGACGATCTGTCCACCCTGCTCGACCTCGCCAACAGCCAGATCAGCTATCGCCAGCGTTATCCGACCGGCCTCGCCCGCGTCGCGGTGGTCGACCTCGTCGCACTCGATCCCAACAATCCGCGCGCGCTCGCCTATCAGACCGCGCGCATCGCCGATGGCCTGTCGCGCCTGCCGGTCCTGTCCGACGACGACATGGCCGAGCCGCAGCAGGCACAGGCGATCGCGATCCGCGCGGCGATCGAGACGGCGGATGCGCGCACCCTCGACGCCGATACGCTGGGCGATGTCGAGCGACGGCTGGGCCTGTTGTCGGAGGCGATCGCCAGGCGGTATTTCCTGCAAGGCGCCGAGCCTTTGCGCGCAGGAGGGCTGACGCTGGCATGATCTACGACATCCGCCATATCACCCGCTTCGACTACGGTGCGCAGGTCAAATATGCGCGGTGCAACCTGCGGCTGAAGCCCATCGACTGGCCCGGCCAGACGCTGGAATCCTATGACCTGACCGTCGAGCCGGTCGGCCGCATCCGCACCGCGCGCGCCGAGGCTGGGCTGGCGCATGTCACGCGGCTGGTGGTCGACCGGCCGGTGCGCAGCCTGACCATCGAGAGCCGCGCGCGCATGGTCGTCGACCGGCCGGTGCCGATGCCCTCACCGAACGACCCGACGCTGGCCGAAGTCTCCGCCCTCGCCCGCGCCAGCCGCGACCTGTCGGCGGCGGGTCCGGCCAATTACATCTTCCCCTCGCCACTGATCCCGCTCGACCCCGCGATCGCGCAGTGGTGCGCACTCGACCTGTCGCCGGATCGCGGCGCGCTGGAGGCGGGCTTTGCGCTGGCGAACCGTATCCAGCGCGAGTTCGCCTTCGACCCCGCCGCCACCCTGGTCGACACGCCCCCGGCCGAGGCCTTTCGCCAGCGGCGCGGCGTATGCCAGGACTTTGCGCAGATCATGATTACGGGCTTGCGCGCCGCGGGCATCCCGGCGGCCTATGCCTCGGGCTATATCCGCACCCTGCCGCCGCCGGGGCAGGCGCGGCTGGTGGGCGCGGACGCCACCCATGCCTGGGTGCTGCTCTGGGGCGGGCCAAGCCATGGCTGGGTCGGCGTCGATCCCACCAACGGCATCTGGATGGCGGGCGACCATATCATCGTCGCCGTCGGCCGCGACTATGCCGAGATCGCACCGGTCGACGGCGTCGTACTGGGATCTGGCGCGCAGAAGATGGACGTCAGCGTCGACGTCGCGCCGGTGGAAGAGATGGTGGAGGGGTAAAGCCATTCCCCCCTTCCGTTCAGCCTGAGCGAAGTCGAAGGCCAAGGAAAAACGCTCGCGGCTAAGCGCGGGGCGTGCACTTCGACTTCGCTCAGTGCGAACGGAGGGGGCGGGGTCGGGTTAGCCCTCCTCGGTCACCGCATTGGGATTGTCCTTGTCCGGGTCGGGGTGACCGCCCTTGCCGTGATAGGCCGCGCCGCTCTGGCCGCCGTGGAAATCGCCCTCGCGCTCGGGAACGCCTTCGTAGCCGCCGCCCTGGCTCTCGCCGCCATGCTTGCCGGGCGCATCCGATACGCCGTCGGGTGCGCCCTTTTTGCCGTCGTTTCCAGTCGCCTGCATCGGCTGGGTCATGATCCGTCTCCTTCTGACGGCTCAACGCATGGGGAACGGATTGCGCTCCGGCACGGACTTCCCCACATAGATGGGTAATACACTGCCAACGGGGAACAGAGTGGCCGATCCATATCAGACGCTGGGCGTGAGCCGCACGGCCAGCGAAGCCGATATCAAGAAAGCCTATCGCAAGCTGGCGAAGGAACTGCATCCCGACCGCAACAAGGACAATCCCAAGGCGGCGGAGAAGTTCAGCCAGGTCACCAACGCTTACGACCTGCTGAACGACAAGGACAAGCGTGCGCGGTTCGATCGCGGCGAGATCGACGGCGACGGCAACCCCGCCGCGCCCTTCGGGTTCGGTGGCGGCGGCGGGCCCCGCCCCGGTGCCGGCGGCGGCGGATTTCGCCAGCAATTCGACTTCGGCGGCGAAGGTGCCGACATGTCCGACATCTTCGAGGGGATGTTCGGCGGGGCCGGGCGCGGCGGCTTTTCGGGTGGTTTCGGCGGCGGGTTCGGCGGTCGTCGACAGGCCCCCAAGGGCGCCAACATCGCCTATGCACTGAAGGTCCCCTTCATCGATGCCGCCACCCTCAGCCCGCAACGCGTGACGCTGGGCGATGGCAAGACCATCGACCTGAAGCTGCCCGCCGGGGTCGAGACGGGCACGCAGATGCGCCTCGGCGGCAAAGGCGAGCCGGGCCTGGGCGGCGCGGGCGATGCGATCGTGACGATCGAGGTCAGCCCGCATGCCTTCTTCACCCGCGACGGCGACGATGTCCGCCTCGACCTGCCGATCTCACTGACCGAGGCGGTGCTGGGCGGCCAGGTGAAGGCGCCGACGGTCGAGCGCCCGGTCATGCTGACCGTGCCCAAGGGCACCAGCTCGGGCAAGACGCTGCGCCTGAAGGGCAAGGGCTTTCACAAGAAGGATGGCGGGCGCGGCGATCAGTTGATCACCCTGATCATCGACATTCCCGCCGATGATGCCGCCCTGCAACGCTTCGCGTCCGAATGGAGCGATGGCAGGAACCCGAGGGCCGCCATGGGCGTCTGATCGTTCCATGAACGACATCACCGGCCTGACCCCCGAAGATCGCGCCCATCATGCCGGCAAGGCCCGCCAGAGGCTGGACCGGCAGATCGCCAAGGTCAGTCCCGGTTCCTACGCGTTCGAAGTGTTGAAGCGGGCTGGCCTGGGCGTGTTCAACGACGGGTTCATCCACGCCGGCAATCTCGCCTATCTGGCGCTGATGACGCTGTTCCCGTTCTTCATCACGACGGCGGCGCTGCTGTCGCTGTTCGGGCAGAGCAACGAGACGCAGCATGCGGTGGAGAGCTTCCTCCACGTCCTGCCCCCCGATGTCAGCGATCTGTTGCGCAAGCCCATCGCCGACGTGCTGGCGGCGCGGACCGGCTCGCTGCTGTGGCTGGGCGGGTTGGTCGGGCTGTGGACGGTCGGGGGTTTCATCGAGACGATCCGCGACATCTTCCACCGTGCCTACGGCGTGAAGGCGACGGCGGCCTTTTGGAAATCGCGCCTGTCCTCGACGCTGGTGATGATCGCCTCGGTCATCGTCGCGCTCCTGTCCTTCCTCGTAGCGGGCGTCCTGACCGCCGCCGAGCAGTTCATCTATCGTCTGGTCCCCTTTTCCGAAGACGTGGCGGGATGGGTCGGGCTGTCGCGCTTCATCCCCGGCGCGGTCATGTTCGGCGCGCTCTACATGCTGTTCTATTCGGTCACGCCCTCCAAATATCGTGAGAGCAACTGCCGCAAATGGCCCGGCGCGCTGTTCACCGCCGTCTGGTGGGTCAGCATGACCGCGCTGCTGCCCTGGGCCCTGTCGCAACTGGGCGGTTACGACCTGACCTATGGCAGCCTGGCCGGGGTCGTCGTCATGCTCCTGTTCTTCTATCTGATCGGTCTGGGCCTTGTTTTCGGCGCGCATTTGAACGCGGCACTGGCGGAACCCCCCGAACCGGCGCTAGAGAGGGCGATTGATGGAAGTGAACCGGCAGGAGCGGTAACGGCGTGAACGGATTGATGGCAGGCAAGCGGGGGCTCATCATGGGCCTGGCCAATGACAAGTCGCTGGCCTGGGGCATCGCCAAGCAGCTTTCGGAGGCGGGCGCGGAGCTCGCCTTTTCGTATCAGGGCGCGGCGATGGAAAAGCGGGTCCGCCCGCTGGCCGAACAACTGGGCGTGGCGCGCCTGTTCGATTGCGACGTCTCCGAGATGGAGTCGCTGGATAAGCTGTTCGCCGATCTGAAGGCGGAATGGCCGACGATCGATTTCGTCGTCCATGCCATCGGCTTTTCGGACAAGTCGCAGCTGCGCGGGCGTTATTACGACACGACGCTCGACAATTTTCTGATGACCATGAACATCTCGGCCTATTCGCTGGTCGCGGTCGCGCAGCGCGCGCGGACGATGATGCCCGAGGGCGGCTCGATCCTGACGCTGACCTATTATGGCGCGGAAAAGGTTATCCCGCACTACAACGTCATGGGTGTGGCCAAGGCGGCGCTGGAGACCAGCGTGAAGTATCTCGCGGTCGACCTCGGCCCGGAGAATATCCGTATCAACGCCATTTCGGCGGGCCCGATTCAGACGCTGGCAGCGCGGGGCATCGGCGACTTCAACTATATCCTGAAGTGGAATGAGCTGAATTCGCCGCTGCGTCGCACCGTGACGATCGAGGATGTGGGCGGCGCTGGCCTCTATATGCTGTCCGACCTGTCGTCGGGCGTGACGGGCGAGATCCACCATGTCGACGCCGGCTATAACGTCATCGGCATGAAGGCCGAAGACGCACCGGATATCGCACTGGCGTAAAACTCTTCCCTTCCTCCCCTGCAAGGGGAGGGGGACCAGCGAAGCTGGTGGAGGGGTGTAACCGGCAGCGAGGGCAGACTGCCATCGCCAACCGTGACACCCCTCCGACAGGGCTTCGCCCTGCCACCTCCCCTTCCAGGGGAGGAATGGGCAGCCAACATTATCTATCGCGCCTTGCGCTCCGGCGACGCTAAAGACCAAGCCATGTCCGACCAGCATACCGCCGCCATCACCATCCGCCCCGCGTCTGGGCAGGACGTCGCCGCGCTCGACGCGCTGCTCGTCGCCAGCTTCCCCGCCCCGGCCGAAGCCGCTCTGGTCCGCGACCTGTGCATCGAGGGCGACATGGTCCTGATGCTGGTCGCGATCGATGAGGCCACGGACAGCCTGATCGGCGCGATCGCCTTCAGCCGCATGGCCGTGGAGATCGGCGGCAAGCCCATCAATTCGGTCGCCCTCGCCCCCATCGCGGTCGCACGCGACTGGCGGCAGCAGGGCGTCGGCGAGGCCTTGGTCGCCGCCGGGCTCGAACGGCTGGAGAAGGAAGGCGTCGTCCTCTGCTTCGCGCTGGGCGATCCCGCCTTTTACGGGCGGTTCGGTTTCGCCGCCGATGTCGCGAGCGGTTTCGACAGCCCCTATGCGGGCGCGTATTTCCTCGCCGTCCCGCTGCAGGGAGGCCTGATCCCCTGCGGCGTGCGCGGGGCCGCCACACATGCGCCGGCCTTTGCCCGGCTGGGAGATGCTGCGTGAGCTTCAATTCGTTCGGCCGCCTGTTCCGCTTCACCACCTGGGGTGAGAGCCATGGGCCCGCGCTCGGCGCGGTGGTCGACGGGTGCCCGCCGGGCATCGCGCTGTCCGAAGAGGACATCCAGCCCTGGCTCGACAAGCGTCGTCCGGGCACCAGCCGCTTCACCACCCAGCGCCGCGAGCCGGATCAGGTCCGCATCCTGTCGGGCGTGTTCGAAGGCAAGACCACCGGCACTCCGATCAGCCTGATGATCGAGAATGTCGACCAGCGGTCCAAGGACTATTCCAACGTCGCGCTGGCCTATCGCCCCGGCCATGCCGATTACGCCTATGACGCGAAATACGGCTTTCGCGACTATCGCGGCGGCGGACGCTCCTCGGCGCGCGAGACGGCGGCGCGAGTCGCGGCGGGCGCGGTGGCGCGCGCGGTGATCCCGCAGGTTCGCGTCCGCGCCTGGGTTGAATCGATCGGTGGCGACCGGATCGATTACGGCGCGTTCGACGACGCGCTGATCGACGCCAACCCGTTCTTCTGCCCCGATCCGGCGGCGGCCGAGCGCTGGGAAGCGATCGTCGACGGCGCGCGCAAGTCCGGCTCCTCGGTCGGTGCGGTCGTCGCCTGCGAAGCGACCGGCGTTCCTGCCGGCTGGGGCGCGCCGCTTTATGCCAAGCTGGACAGCGAACTCGCCTCGGCCTGTATGAGCATCAATGCGGTCAAGGGTTTCGAGATCGGCGACGGATTCGCCGCCGCCGCGCTGACCGGCGAGCAGAATGCCGATCCGATGCGCAGCGGCAATGGCGGCCCGCGCTTCCTGGCCAATCATGCGGGCGGCATCGCGGGCGGCATCGCCACCGGCCAGCCGGTTACGATGCGCGTCGCGTTCAAACCGACCAGCTCGATCCTGACTCCCGTCGACACCATTACCCGCACTGGCGAGGAAACGCAGATCGCTACCAAGGGCCGTCATGATCCTTGCGTCGGCATTCGCGGCGTTCCGGTGGTCGAAGCGATGGCCGCACTGGTTTTTGCCGATCAGGCGTTGCTTCATCGCGGCCAATGTGGTTAAATATAGGAACGGACGTTCCCCTGCCTCGTTGATTTGACACGAGATACAAGCAGGAGAGAAACGATGCGTTATATGCATGTGATCGCCGCCGGCGCCCTTCTTATCCCCGCCGCCGGCTTCGCGCAGATGACTGGTGGCACCACGGGTGGCATGTCGGGTCAGACCGGCACAACCACCGGCCAGACGATGCCCGGGCAGATGCCGGGACAAACCGGCACCATGCCGGGCCAGACCACCATGGGCCAGCCCGACACGATGACCACGACGCCGAGCACCACCACCCGCTCGACGACGCGCAACAAGAGCCGCAGCCGGACGACCACGCCGGACAGCACGGTGAACACGCCGTCGACCATGCCGGACGCGACGGGTTCGTCGACCACGACCGGCAGCGGCTCGATGAGCGGCAGCACCATGGGTGGCGACGCCACGACCAGCGGCCAGGTCGGCAGCGGCACCACGGGCGGCACCACCACGCCGCCGGGTAGCAGCGGCGGTATGTAACCCCTTTAGGGTTCGTCACTACGGGAAAGGCCCGGTCGCGTGAGTGGTCGGGCCTTTTGCTTAGGTTCGAACGTGGCCTTCGACTTCGCTCAGGCTGAACGGGGCGGGGGAATGGCCCTTCACAACCTCCGGTCGATCCGAACGGCGTTCAATACCAACCTCCGTTCAGCCTGAGCGAAGTGGAAGGCAACGGGAAACCCTTAAACAAAAAAGCCCCGACTCTCGCCGGGGCCTCCAACATCAATCCGCAAACGGATCGCGAACCAGGATCGTATCCTCACGCTCCGGGCTGGTCGACACCAGCGCCACCGGGCAGCGGATCAGTTCCTCGATCCGCCGGATATATTTAATCGCCTGCGCGGGCAGATCGGCCCAGCTACGCGCCCCTGCGGTCGATTCCTGCCAGCCTTCCATCGCCTCATAGACGGGGACGACCTTGGCCTGGTCTGCCGCATGGGTCGGGTAATAATCGAGCGTCTCGTCGCCCAGCTTGTAACCGACGCAGATCTTCACCTCGTCGAACCCATCAAGCACGTCGATCTTGGTCAGCGCGATGCCGGTAATGCCGCCGACCGCCGCCGACTGGCGGACCAGCACCGAGTCGAACCAACCGCAGCGCCGCTTGCGGCCCGTGACGGTGCCGAACTCATGCCCCCGCTCGCCCAGACGCTGGCCGGTCTCGTCCTCCAGCTCGGTAGGGAACGGGCCCGAACCGACGCGGGTGGTGTACGCCTTGGCGATGCCCAGCACGAAGCCGACGCCCGACGGCCCCAGGCCCGAGCCGCCCGCCGCCGCACCCGCGATGGTGTTGGACGAGGTGACGAAGGGATAGGTGCCATGATCGATGTCGAGCAGTACGCCCTGCGCGCCCTCGAACAGGATGCGCTTGCCACCCGTGCGGGCCTCGTTGAGGTCGCGCCACACCGGCTTGGCGAAGGGCAGGACGAACGCGGCGATCTCGCGCAGATCGGCCAGCAGCCGCTCGCGATCGACCGGCGGCTCGCCGAACCCGGCGCGCAGCGCGTCGTGGTGCGCGCACAGGCGGTCGAGCTGCGGACCCAGGTCGTCCAGATGCGCCAGATCGCACACGCGGATCGCGCGGCGGCCGACCTTGTCTTCGTATGCCGGGCCGATGCCGCGCCGCGTCGTGCCGATCTTGCCCGCGCCGCTCGCATCCTCGCGCAGACCGTCGAGATCGCGGTGGATCGGCAGAATCAGCGGGCAATTGTCGGCAATGCGCAGCGTCTCAGGCGAGGCATGGACGCCCTGCTCGGCCAGACGCTCGATCTCGGCCTTCAGCGCCCAGGGGTCGAGGACGACGCCGTTGCCTATGACGCTGGGGGTGCCGCGCACGATGCCCGACGGCAGCAGCGACAGCTTGTAGACATTCTCGCCAACGACCAGCGTGTGACCGGCATTATGCCCGCCCTGGAAACGCACGACCATGTCGGCGCGCTCGGCCAGCCAGTCGACGATCTTGCCCTTGCCTTCGTCGCCCCATTGCGCGCCGATGACTGCTACATTTGCCATGGATGCTATGCTCCGCCTGCCGGACGGACCCCATGCGCCCTTCGACAGGACTCGGCGGATGGGGGTTTCCAATAATGTGCGGGGCGCGCCTAGCGGGCCGCGCCCCCGGCTGTCAACCGGCGATGGCGGTCGGCTGGCCGTCCTTCAGGATATGGGTGCAGAGCTGCGCCTCGGGTGTGTCGCCGTCCTCCAGCGCCTGCACCGTCACCCAGCCCTGCGCCCGGAGCGACGCGCCGGTGGCAGGCGCGGTACCGAAGGGCAGAAACAGCCGCCGCCGCTCGGTCGGCGGCGCGGTGGCGACGATGGCGTCGGCATAGAGCGAGAAGCCGGTGGCCTTCTCCTCCGCGCCATCCTCGTGGAAAATCGTGTACGTGCCGCCGCGCCCGACCTCGCGCGGGGGACCGGCGACGAACAGCGAGAAGCCGAGCCAGCTCTGGAACTCAAAACCATGCCGTTCGGTCGGGTCGAGCGTCATCGACACACCCTCACCCAATGCTGCGGCAATCGCCTCCAGCGCATCGAGTCGTGTCGCCAGCACGCCTTGCGTGTCGAAGGCACGCAGCCGCTCCATGGCGGTGGCAAACGGCCCCGCCGCCTCGACCAGCGGCAGATAATCGGGCGCGATCGCCGCAACCCCGCCCGCATCCTTGGCATCCAGCCGGTCGCGCAAGGCCGCAACCTGATCGGCGGCAACCGGCAGCGGCCCGGCGGCGAGCAGGTCGACCAGATCGGGCAGCGTGAAGTCGATCGAGATTCCCGTCGTCCCCGCCGCGACCAGCGCCTCGACCGCGACGCGCACGACTTCGGTCGCCGCCGCCGTCGAGTCGAGCCCGATCAGTTCCGCTCCGATCTGCCGCCACTCGCGCGCGGGCGCCAGTTCGGAGCCGCGCAGACGAACGACGGTGCCCGCATAGGACAGACGGACCGGGCGCGGGTGATGGCCCATACGGGTGGCGGCGATCCGCGCCACCTGCGCCGTCAGGTCGGGCCGGATGGCCAGCGTGCGCTGCGACACCGGATCGACGAAGCGCACCGCGTCATGCAGGCCACCCGCCTTCAACCGCGAACCTAGTGCTTCGGCGAACTCGATCGATGGCGGATCGGCGCGTTCATAACCATGCAGCCGCGCCGCCTCCAGGACCCGCGCCTCGACCGATGCGGCGGCATCGGCATAGGGGGGAAGACGGTCGTGATAGCCTTCGGGAAGGAGCGCGGTCATCGGGCCTGATCCATGAAACGGACGGTGTTCGGGGGGTGCTTGGCCCCCCGGCCTCACCGCGTCAACCTCGTTCGCCCCCGGTCGCGGCGGCGCGCAGCCCGGCGATAGGCGGAACCCGACAATCGCGGCACCGTTTGCTCCTGATGTCGGACGCTCCCTCCAGCATCGGCGATATTCTCAAGATCCTGAAGGATCTGGCGGACAAGCATGACCGGGTGAAGCTGGGCGACGTGATCGAGGCGATCGGCGGCCGCTCGTTCGGACCGTTCCTGCTACTGCCCGCATTGATCGACATTTCGCCGGTCGGATCGATCCCCGGGCTACCCACGATCCTCGCCGCGATCATCATCCTGGTCGCGGTCCAACTGGTGCTGGGGCGCGATCATCTCTGGATGCCGGGATTCCTGGCCCGCCGATCGCTGGCGAGCAAGACGGTGTGCAAGATCGTCGACAAGGCCAAGAAGTCCGCCGCCTGGGCGGATCGCTGGTTCCACGGGCGGCTGCCCGCGCTGACCAAAGGGCCGTTCGTCCGCGTCGCGGCGGTGGCGTGCATCCTGCTCGCGCTGACGGTGCCGCCGCTCGAACTCCTGCCGCTCGCGACGACCGCGCCGATGGCGGCGATCGCAACCTTTGGCCTCGCCCTGATGGTGCGTGACGGGGCGGTGATGATCGTCTTCATCCTGCTGGCGATCGGCGCAGTGGCGCTCGGCACGGGACTGGCGATCTCGAAGGCGTGAGGAACCGCGACGACCGTCCAAACCACTCAAGAACAAGAGCTTTTTCGGTCAGCGCCGAGATGTGATAAATGGTCGCCCTGACCCAGCAGGGAAGAACGCTTATGCCAATCAAGGATCTTACCGGCCCGCCCCGCATGAGCGATGCGGAAAAGGAGGCGATACGGGCCGCCATAACTGCGATGTTCGTAGCCGCAGGGCGTCCGCCACCCAAATTCCCGCCACTGCGTCACTGTGACGATGGGCTGGAACCGACGAAGCCGCCAACCGGCTCTTCGCCACGGCCGCTTCTCGGCGGGGCGGAAGCTCCGATCGATTGAACCGAAAAGGGGGAGGACGCGTCAAGCATCCGCCCCCTTGTTCCGTCACCGATCGGCGAAGATCAGAACGTCAGACCCATCGCGGTCTTCACGCCCGGCAGCGCCTTGACCTTGGCCAGCAGTTCCGCATCGACCGCCTCGTCGACCGAGAGCAGCAGCACCGCCTCGCCGCCCGCCGAACGGCGGCCGAGGTGGAAGGTGCCGATATTGACGCCCGCCTCGCCCAGCGTAGTGCCCAGGCGACCGATAAAGCCCGGTGCGTCCTCGTTGACGACGTACAGCATCGGCCCGGCCAGATCGGCCTCGACCTTGATGCCGAACAGCTCGACCAGGCGCGGGGCCTGATCGCCGAACAGCGTTCCCGCGACCGAACGCTCGCCGTCCGCCGTCGTCACCGTCACGCGGACCAGCGTGTGGTAATCGCCCTCGCGGTCATGGCGCACTTCGCGCACGTCCAGACCGCGCTCCTTGGCGAGGAACGGCGCGTTGACCATGTTCACCGTGTCCGAATGGACGCGCATGAAGCCCGCCAGCACCGCGCCCGTGATCGGCTTGAGGTTGAGCGCGGCGGCCGCGCCCTCCGCCTCGATCGCGATGCCCGTGACCGCACCGTGCGACAGCTGGCCGACCAGCGAACCCAGCTTCTCGGCCAGCGCCATGTAAGGCTTCAGCTTGGGCGCTTCCTCGGCGGTCAGGCTGGGCATGTTGAGCGCATTGGTGACGCCGCCCGAGACGAGGAAATCGGCCAGCTGCTCAGCGACCTGGATCGCGACATTGACCTGCGCTTCCGTGGTCGACGCGCCCAGATGCGGGGTCGAGATGAAGTTGGGCGTGCCGAACAGCGGGCTTTCCTTGGCCGGTTCGACCTTGAACACGTCGAGCGCCGCGCCGCCGATATGCCCCGAATCGAGGCCCGCCTTCAGCGCGCCCTCGTCGATCAGGCCGCCACGCGCGCAGTTGATGATGCGTACGCCCTTCTTGGTCTTGGCGAGATTCTCGGCCGACAGGATGTTGCGGGTCTGGTCGGTCAAGGGCGTGTGCAGCGTGATGAAGTCGGCGCGGGCCAGCAGTTCGTCCAGCGTCACCTTCTCGACGCCCATCTCCAGCGCGCGCTCAGGGGTCAGGAACGGGTCGAAGGCGACGACCTTCATGCGAAGCCCCAGCGCGCGGTCGGCGACGATCGAGCCGATATTGCCCGCACCGATCAGGCCCAGCGTCTTGGACGTCAGCTCGACGCCCATGAAGCGGTTCTTCTCCCACTTGCCGGCCTGGGTCGAGGCATCGGCCTCGGGCAGCTGGCGGGCGAGCGCGAACATCAGCGCGATGGCGTGTTCGGCGGTGGTGATCGAATTGCCGAACGGGGTGTTCATCACCACCACGCCCTTGGCGCTGGCGGCGGGGATGTCGACGTTATCGACACCGATCCCGGCGCGGCCGACGACCTTCAAATTGGTCGCATGCTCCAGGATGTCCTTGGTGACCTTGGTCGAGCTGCGGATCGCCAGGCCGTCATACTCGCCGATGATCGCCTTCAGCTCTTCGGGCGTCTTGCCGGTGATTTCGTCGACCTCGACCCCGCGCTCGCGGAAGATCTGGGCGGCCTTGGGGTCCATTTTGTCGCTGATGAGAACTTTGGGCATGGTTCACCTCGTCACCCCGGAACGGCCGGGGTTGTGGAATGGGGAAGGTCCCCGGCCCGCTGGCCGGGGGTAATTCGGGAAAGGATCAGGCCGCCTTGGCGGTCGCGTAGGCCCAGTCGAGCCAGGGGCCGAGCGCCTCGATGTCAGCCGTCTCGACCGTGGCACCGCACCAGATGCGCAGGCCCGCGGGCGCGTCGCGGTAACCCGCCACGTCATAGGCCGCACCTTCGGCTTCGAGGAGCGAGGCCATCTTCTTGATGACCGCCTCGTCCGCGCCCTCGACCGTCAGGCAGACGCTGGTGGTCGAGCGAATCGCCGGATCGGCCGCCAGATGGCCGAGCCAGTCGCGGTCCTCGACGATTCGGTTCAGCGCCGCCGCATTGGCGTCCGACCGCGCGATAAGCGCCTCCGCACCACCCAGGCCCTTGCCCCATTCGAGCGCGAGGATCGCGTCCTCGACCGCGAGCATCGACGGCGTGTTGATCGTCTCGCCCTTGAACACGCCCTCGGCCAGCTTGCCCTTCGACACCAGGCGGAACACCTTGGGCAGCGGCCAGGCGGGGGTGTAGGTTTCGAGACGCTCGACCGCGCGCGGGCCGAGAATCAGGACGCCGTGCGCACCCTCGCCGCCCAGCACCTTCTGCCACGAGAAGGTGGCGACATCGATCTTTTCCCAGGGCAGGTCATAGGCGAACACCGCGCTGGTCGCGTCGGCGAAGGACAGGCCCTCGCGGTCGTCGGCGATCCAATCGCCGTTGGGCACGCGCACGCCGCTGGTGGTGCCGTTCCAGGTGAAGAGCACGTCGTTCGACCAATCGACCGCATCCAGGTCCGCGATCTGGCCGTAATCGGCGCGCAGGACATTGGGATCGAGCTTCAACTGCTTGACCGCGTCGGTCACCCAGCCCTCGCCGAAGCTTTCCCAGGCGAGCGTGGTGACGGGCCGCGCGCCCAGCATGGTCCACATCGCCATTTCGAACGCGCCGGTGTCGGAGCCGGGGACGATGCCAATGCGGTGGGTGTCGGGGAGCTTGAGCAGCTCGCGCATCAGGTCGATGCAATATTGCAGCCGCTGCTTGCCGATCTTCGAGCGATGCGAACGGCCGAGGCTGCCCGTCGCGAGCTTGGCGGCTTCCCAACCGGGAGGCTTGGCGCAGGGACCGCTGGAAAAATAGGGACGCGCCGGTTTGGTGGCGGGCTTCGCAGACGCAAGAGTGGCGTCGGCGGCAGTCGTATCAGTCATTTAAGACTCTCCTCACAGAGAGCACGCGCGGCGTTGGGACCGCGTGGCCCGTCGACGGCCCTAGCGATGTCGAACGAAGATGACAACCACAATCGTTGTGACGCAATTTTACGTACGTGCGGCGCAGTTGCGTGGAGATTTTACAAAGTCCGCCTCTGCCATGACGTCCCGCCGATCGCGCGTGCCGGAAGCGCCGATCAATCCGCCCCATCGGCTTTGCAAAGCCCAACATATCGTTTTTCAATATGAGAGTTGATCGAAGATCAATATTGATTTATTGAATATCGATATTAGTTCAAATGGGAGAACAAAACGCCATGACACGCTTCGCCAGCCATATCAGCACGCTGCTCTACGCAGCGCTGCTCGCCATTCTGGCGTTCATCACGGCGATCATTCTGGCGTCGGTCGGGGTGCTGATCGTCGATGCGATCTCGCCCGGCGCGCTGGGGACGGTGCATATCAATGCGCAGGCGCTGGACGTGAAGACCCCCGGCGTGGTCGCCGCCGCATTGGCGGTCATGCTGATGGCGCTGGGCCTCGCCTGGGCCGCGGTGCTGCCGCTGATCCAGATGCTGCGCAGCACGGCGGCGGGCGCGCCCTTCACCCTCGCCAACGTCAAGCGACTGCATTGGATCGCAGGCACCATCGCGGTCGCCTATCTGCTACAAATCGTCCTACCCCCCATCCTGCCCTTCGAGTCGCAGGACATTATCAAGCCGATGGGTGTAGACGGCGTGTTCGCCATCCTGCTGACTTTGGTACTGGCACAGATCTTCCGCGAGGGCGTGCGCTTGCGCGAGGATGCCGAGGGCACGATCTGATGGCAATCCGCATCAATCTCGACCGGCTGCTGCTCGACCGGCGCATGTCGTTGACCGAACTGGCCGAGCGGGTCGACCTGACGCTCGCCAATCTGTCGATCCTGAAGACCGGCAAGGCGCGGGCCATCCGCTTCACGACGCTGGATGCGATCTGCACCGCGCTCGATTGCCAGCCGGGTGACATATTGGAGCATGTCGCAGACACGCCTCCGCATGGCTGATCGGGGCTGACAAAAGCGCGCGGACAGGAGACAGGGGGACATATGGTTCGCGTCCCCCTGTTTCTCGCTTTTCCGATTCTGGGGGCCGCGCTGCTCTCCGCCTGTGGCCGTCCCGACCGGCCCGTCCAACAAGCGGCGCGCCCCGAACCGTATCGCCCGCCGATCCGTGAGACCGCGCAGTGCGAGGCCGATCTGCGGCGTGAGGGGGTCGAGTATCGCCGGTTGCCGGACAAGGAGCTTGGCCCCGGCTGCGGCCTGTACGGCACGGTGCAGCTGACCGATATCGGCGTGCCCGTCACCGGCGTCACCGCGATGCGCTGCGGCAACGCACGCGCCTTTGCCGGATGGGTGCGCAACGCCGTTGCCCCCGCCGCCTGGCAGATTCTGGGCTCGCAACTGGTCAAGGTCGAGGGGATGGGCACCTATGCCTGCCGCAACATCGTCGGCACCAAGCGGATCGGCGACCGGCGTTCGGGCCATGCGCTGGCCAATGCGGTCGATGTCGGTGGGTTCGTGCTGAAGGACGGGCGTCGGATCACGCTTTTGAACGACTGGCATTCGACCGATCCGCAGATCCGCCGGTTCTGGGCGACGATCCGCGCCTCGGCGTGCAAGCGCTTCGGCACGGTCCTGACCCCGGATTACAACGCGGCACACCGCAATCATTTGCATCTGGAGGACGATAACGCGCGCTTTTGCCGGTAGCGCGAGCGGAAGCGATCCCCTACATCATCCAAAATGACCGATAAAACCCAAGTACCGAACCGCGTCTTCCCCAATGCCAGCCAGGACGCCGAAAGCGCCAAGACGATCGTCTCGACGCCGCAGACCGAAAGCCCCGCCTATACGCTGGCCTTTCAGGACATGGACTTCCTGCTGCGCGAAGACCTTCGCCCCGTCCGTTTCCAGCTGGAATTGCTGAAGGCGCAGCTGCTGCTCGAAGAGGCCAAGATCGCCTCGACCTTCGTCTTCTACGGCTCGGCGCGTATTCCAGAGCCGGCCAAGGCGCAGGCGCTGCTCGAGTTGGCGCATGACGACAAGTCGCGCAAGATCGCCGAGAACCTCGTCGCCAAGAGCAAATATTACGACATCGCGCGCGAGTTGGCGCAGATCACCAGCCGCCTGCCGCGTGACGATCGCGGGATGCGCCAGTTCGTCGTCTGCTCGGGCGGCGGCCCGTCGATCATGGAGGCCGCCAATCGCGGCGCGGCGGACGTTGGCGCCGAGTCGGTGGGCCTGAACATCGTCCTGCCGCACGAGCAGGCGCCCAATCCGTACGTCACGCCGTCGCTCAGCCTCCAGTTCCACTATTTCGCGCTGCGCAAAAAAAAAAAAAAAAAAAAAAAAGATCGAAAAAACGTCGTGTAGGGAAAGAGGTTTTGTCCTTTTCTGTCTGTCTCGCTTGTCGCCGTTTCCTTCACAAGGGGA
>NZ_JBNNOB010000045.1:0-25000 GCF_050274375.1 Sphingomonas sp. NPDC019816 | reverse complement strand
CCCCCATGATCTGATGATCAAACAGGCGGCGTGAATGACAACCGGGATTAGCTTAACTTAGCCGCAAACCTGTCCAAGAAGGCGGGACCACCTCAGACCAAGCGGCTTTGCTCTTAGGCGTCGGTTTCGAAAGAAGCACCGACTTCACTCGCCCAAGATTGCTCAGGTCGCCAGCAAGCACATCGCGAATAGCAAATTCTGGCAGCACGACATCCGTGCGAGTTCCCTTGCGCCAATCGATCAGCTTTTGCACCACGTCTTTGGCTGCAAACGTCTCCTTCTGTTCCACGACAGCTTGGCGTGCCTGCCCTAGTTTCGCGCCAACCGGCCCATCAACACCGTTGCGCGCAGCACTTTCTACGGCGGCTTCGACAGCATCATCAACCGCGCCTTTGATGGACTGGGACAGTTTCCGTGGACCGTCCGTCATATATTGGGCGCTGATCGCTTGGCGAAAACGCTCTGCGTTGCCGATCGTCAGGGGTTCAGGATCACCATAGAACTGCACCTTGCGCCCGTCATTGAGCTTGACGGTCGTCAGTCCATCCTCAGCGGTGACGGCGTTCTTCCCAAGCATGCCATAGCGCGCCATCTCCTGCCGAATGACGTTCTTTACGCCGTCAGGAACGTCTGCTTCGACAAGTACGCGTTTTGCCGTTTCGGTGATGGCGGTTCGATCGAGCGGGATCGCGTCGCCCCCCATTTGCTGGGCTTCGCGGTATAGCGCATTGATACCCGACCGCCCTTGATCGCGCAGTTCGCGGAGCGCGTCCTTGACGAGCTGCCCGCGCTCGGTTTTAGTCAGATCAGGTGAACCAAAGCTTTCACGAAAACGTGTCGCCGCGGCCTTGATCTTATCGGCCTGCTCGACAAGGAATTTCCTCGCCTTGTCACCTTCTCCAGATGCCTGGGCGCTTAAGGTCTGCTCGGCATCCTGAAGCGCAAAGTTTTGGGTGGCCTGCCCCCGTGTAAGCGGGATACCCATTTCCTCGGCTTCAAGCGTCCGCTCAGTCGATGTGCGGCCAGCGGAAGGCGTCGGTGCCGATGCTGATCCCTGCGTGGGGGCGGTCACAGTCGGCAGCGGTTCTGGCGGCGGAGGGGGTGGCGCGGCCACCGGCGGCGTGCGGTCGGCTGCGGCACGAGCAGCGTCGAGGTCGCGGCGCGCGGCTCCCAATTCAACTTCAGCCGCTGCCAATGCATTGGGGTCTACACGGCTCGGCATAGCCGGATCGAGCGAAATGGACTCACCATTACGAAGCTCAACCCGGCCACCGGATCGACCGACGTTCTCCAACGCTTGTTGCACGCGTGCTTCTGCCTCGGCTACATCAGGCCGTGTCGCCACAGATACCACCTCGTCGCCTCCAGGTGCTGCGGCGGAGTCATCGTAGGCGCGTTTCACTTCGTCAGGTGAAAAGCCATGGCGCGCAATTAGCTCTTGCCCCTCCTCCGTCAGTTCCCCGCCACGACTGTCAATGACAACATCACGGGGCGTCGTAGCAGCCACTTCGGAAGCAGACTTCCGACCGGCCACGCGAGCGATTGACCGCTCAGCTGCGACAGCCCCGCCGACACCAGCAAATCCACCCGCGAGTCCTGCTGCAAATTGGCCCATGGGACCGAAACCGGCCTGCCGTGCGCTTTCAGAAGCGCCGCCGCTTAGACCACCAGAAACAACATCGGTCACTGGTGCCGAGGCGATCGCACGGCCCACAGCGCCAGTTACACCCGGCAGCGCGCCAATTGCCGTACCCGCGCCGTATGTCAGCAGCCCACCGGTTGCACCGCGCTCAACGGCCGACAGCAATCGTTCGGAATCAAATTGAGGCTTCGGAAGCCCCAGCTTATCCGCGATGTTGACGGACGGGTCATTGGGCATTGCTAGCGGCTTGCCCGCCAAGCGCTGCGGGAGGCCGGTAGCGTTCAGGACGGTATTCACTAACCCTCCGGCTTCACCGACGCCTTCAATGATCGAACGGACACCCAAACCCAGGCCACGCTTGATATTTTCGGCAGTCGTCATCGGCCGCCAAGCGTTCAATTTTGCCGACCGAGGCAACGAAACGACGCCTTCCTGTAAATCGCTGTCGATCTGCTGCCGCTGCTCGATCGTCATACCGCTATTCATGTCATTGTACGCGCTGACAACGCCTGCTGGCAGTTGCGGCGCTGCGGGCGTCTTCTTCAATTGTCCACCCGGCGGTAGCAGTATGGCACCAGCATTTACATCGTGCTCGAACTGTGCGGCCTGTTCCGGGCTCATCCTGCCTTGACGATATGCGGCGTACACTTTCGCGAGGCTCGGACCGCTCTGCGCCTCCCTATCGGCAGCACGTTTTGCCTGCACCCTGTCATACGTCGATCGACCGCCATCGCCCGTCACGCGGGCGACATAGGATTTGGTGATGGGTCCATGCTGGCGGTGGTCTGTCCCCCCGTGATATTCTGCCACGGCTGCGGCTCGATTGCCGCCATTGCGGTCCAGTCCCTCGCGCAGAATGTACCCGGCGGCCAACGCAGCTTGCTGCGGCCCCGCATAGGCATCCACGCCATACTTGTTCATCACCAGTGACCGCGTGGTCGGCGTCACCTGATACACGGTTCGCGCTCCAGCGCTGGAGACTTGATCGGAGTTGGTTCGCTCGCCCCTCGTTCTGACGCTGGCCAGTAAACCCTTGGGAAGATCGAGCTGGTTTTCCACGGAGCGATCCAACGCATCGTATGCGGGATCACGGTATGACGTTGGTCCGTTACTACCTGCGCGAGAAGCGGGCATCAGCGGGCAAACTCCATATAGGAACGGGGGGGTATCCGCTGGCGCGAAGCACTTGCACTGGCCCGCTTCTGAAAATCACCAAAACTGGTGCCACGGGGGATCTGCACACCACCAACGGTCAAATCCCGGCGAGCAGGTCCAAGGTTACCATTGCCAGCGATCCATTCTGCACGAGCATTGTCCTGGGCCGCCACGATGTCCTGCATCTTGGCCATGCCCCGCAACCATGAGACGATGTAATCGCGCGGGGCGCTGGGAGATGGAAAACCCTCGCGAGCAATCTTGATGTCCTTATCGCTGGCAGGGCCGGGCGGGAGCGATTTGATTGCTGCGCTATTTCGCAATTGCTGATAACGACTGCGCAACACTGACACGCCATCCTGGGCACCGAAAAAGCCCTTCGACATTTCTGCCAAACCGGAAAACATGCCACCTCGGGCACTCGATGCTGCGAATTGGTCCGCCAAGTTGCGCGTTTCTTCCGCCAACGCGGAATTTGCGGAACCGCTGATAACCGCATTGTTCATTAGTCCCACCGAACCGGGATCGGGGCGCTGACCATTCCGCTCGAACTCATCCAACTTGAGCTGAACGTTGCTTTCAAGCGTATCGCGGGCGATCTGCAACTGCCCTGCCCGTGTATCGATTTGACTGGCTATGTCACGGCGCCGTGCTTCATCGGTCGCCAAATTCGACTCGATTACCTTTGGAGCATACTGCGCAGCGGTCTCGGCTTGGTCCGCTTCGGCAAGCCCCTTGCGAATGAGGCCGGGCTGCAAGTCCTGCGCGCGCGAATTTTCACCGAGCGTCTTCGTCGTATCGCCCAGCGATTTAACGGTGTCCGCGTATTTCTCAGGCCCAGTGATCGCAGCAATCAAACCGTCGATGTTTGCCAACGCCGCCGCTGGATTCGTGCGGATCGTTTCAATCATCGCCTCATCATCGTCAGCGGGCATCCCCGAATTCTTCGACGCGTCGATATGACGCCGCGCGACCTGCTCAGCCAGATCCGCGCGGCCGTTGGCCAATGCATAACGGACTTGCGACAGGGACGATAAGTGCTGCCGTTGGGCCAAATCCGATTGCAGCTTCCACGCTTCTTTGACGGGCTCGGCCAGCTCAGGATAATTAGTTATCAGACTAACAGCGCCCTTCGAGGTGGGTTGCGCCTGGTAAGCAGCAAGTGCCTGGTTGCGGACTTGCGACCGAGCGATCGCACGTTCGCGGTCTGCCTGAGCCGCCATCTGGGCCTGCTCGGCTTGCTGGTTCTGGAGTTCGGCGCCTCTGATAGTTAAGGCGTTCATCCGCAACTGGTCGTAGCTGGGTAGCTGGCCTAAGGCGCCAAGATAGCCGTCCAATTCCATGTCAATGCTCCGTCGGAGGGGTCACAAGCCCAGCGAAGATCAGGATGGCTAAGGATGCCCAACCCTGCCGCGTCTGCATTTGGTCAGGACGAAGCATGTAAATTGAGTCGAGGTACGCCTCGGCATCATCATAGGGCATATCCACCTGCTGAACGACGTAGGTGATTGCCGCCTTACGCATTACCTCGTCGTACTGCGGCACGAACGCTTGATGGACAGATTGGAACAGGCCAGGTGACACTATGCTTAGAATGCCCATCAGTACCTCACCTCATTCCTCACAGCGGAGCGAAGAAATTCGGAAAGAGACATTCCATTCTTCTTCGCCTTATCAGAAGCCTTTTGAAGAAGGCCACTATTGATGCGGAAATGGGTCTGAGTGTTGTGAACTTCGGCTGCCATAATACCCTCGACTGCTTAGTGGATTTGTAGCACCATCGCGCCACACCCCGCGCCGGGGTCTTTTGGTGTCTAAACTTCCAAGGGTCAGATAGATCTTTGTTTTGCTGGGCGGCAAAATCGTACCGTGATCAGCCGCTCATTGCCTGACACGGGGGGTGGTGCCGGATCTGGCTCCCAATCATTCACGAAGTGCAGGCGCACATCGGTTTCATTACCCGTTGCCGTCGTTTCCAATCGTTCGATGCGGCGCTTAATCGTCATAATCGTTTCTCCTAAAGGTCGTCGTCGCCGGGCAGCATGCAGGCGATAACCCGCTGCTGACCAAGGTTACGGGTGCGCTCGATTGCCGCACGATAGGCGTCAGGGCGCATGGCGTTGGGAAAGGCCCCAGCGGATTGGCTGAAGGTTTCCGCATATCGCGCTATGGCGGCTTCGCGTTCGGCAGGTGACAACCCGCTGCCGTCGGTGCGGTCCTCGAGCTTGATCAGGCGGGTGCGCAAGGTCATGCGATCATCCCCCGTTTGCTGAGCCAGTGGCGTGCCTCTGCATTCTGGCGTGATAGGTCGATGGGTGCCCCGGATTGGATACGCTGCCACTCTGCATCGGCTTGGGCATTCTCGGCCTCGGTCAAGGACTCTCCCAACCAGCGACGGATGTGCGGAGAAAGCGGACCAGCGGCTGACTGCTCGAGGCGAGTGAGCCGGATGTTAATAGAGGGCATCAGTTCTTCTCCTCCAATGCCGCGATGCGGCGTTCCAGGTCCCCAGCTTCCACGATTGCCTTGTGCGCCGTCAGCAGGGCCATGACGCGCCCAGCTTCGTCCGGGGTGATGTCGCCTGCGGATATTGCCGCCAGGACCGCCGCTGACGCTTCGACCGCATCGGCCGCCGATCGAACCGGGGGCAGCTCAATAGATACTGGCGCGTCCCGACGGGGTGGGGCCAGACGATCCAGGCACAGGCGAAGGGCAACCGTGTCGCCCTCCAGCGCCTTGTCGATCGCCGCCTTGGTCAGTGCTTCGTGCTGCCCCCCAAGCATATCCTCGATGGCCCGAGTGACCCGCGAACGCGCGCCCTTCGGCTTTCCAGGGTTGCCGGGCTTGAAGCGACCGTCCCCCGATTTTTCGGCCGGATTACGGGGCTCAACCATCGGCGCCGTCCCGTCGTACGGCGTGACCAACGCGACCTATTGTCGCTATTGTCTCTATTGTCAGAGCCTCCGTGTGCGTCACTGCGTTCTCCTTTTTATATAGATAGATAGAGGTCTTTTTAGGGGACGACGCGAGGGCGCAGGCATCCAGGGATCGAGACGCAGCCCCCGTGACAATAGGGACAATAGGGACAATAGGCCCGGTCACCGGCCGATCTCCCACAGCATCACCGGGCCCACGAAGGTCGTGTTGGGTCGACCCCAGCGTTCGAGATAATAGACGTCGTCGGCTGTGAACGCGCGGTGGTCGTCCATCGCAATGATCGGCCGTCCCGCTATCCAGACCGTGAGCGACAGCCATTCGTTGCTGCCATGCGGGCCGATCCCGAACACGTCGTGCTCGGTCCAGCCCATCGACAGCGCGGTGGTCGCCCAGCCTTCGGACGCCAGCCGGATCGCGTCGGCAACGGTTGCGTGCCATTCGTCGGGGCTGGCCAATCGCGGTGGCTTCTGCTTCGCGAGCGCCCGAAGGCCCGCTTCTACGGCGGCTGGCAGGCCATAGGCGGTTGTGCGGATATAGGTCGGCGCCGTGTCTGCCAGCGCCGCCGCCGCCGATTGTCGCCAGTTACCCATGGGCCGCACCATGCACTGCTGGATTGACCAGATAGTCCTTCTTCGGACGTCCCGGGCCGTCGCCTTGCCGGGTAAAGCCTTCGCGGAGCCAGCCAGCTTCCATCAGCGCTTCAACCGCCGCCTCGACGTCCTGCTTGTTCCCCAAGGACGGCAGCTTTGGGTTGCGCTGCACCTCACGCGCATTGATCCGCTCGAGCCGCTCCTTAACGATGAACCGGGATAGCGCTGCCGCGTCCTTCTCAACCGGCGGCAGAGCGGCGTCGCCAAAGACCCGCCGCGCGTGAGGCTTGAGATAGTCTTCGATCAGCGTCAGGGCGTTGGTCAGGGACAGCACTGAGACGCAGGACGGTTCACGCCCGCCAACGTCCGCCCAGGTCAGATACTCCAGGGTCAGAGCGAGACGAAGCGCCAGGCCACGCGCTTTGCCCGCCCAGGACGCATAAAGACCTGCCGCTTGCCGCACGTCGGCATCGTTGTCAGCGATCCACTCCTCGAAGACGTCAGCGGCGCGGGCATCAAGCGGGATGGTCACCGTCTCGTCTGCGGGACGATATATCTGCTGAAGGCGGCGATAGAGCCGATCCAAGCGGGCGGTGTCAGCGATCTGACGCGGGCGGCTGAAGCGGATCGCTTCCGGCCATACCCACATGAATCGTGCCACGAGGCCATCGTCGGACACGCCAAGTAGAGCGTCCCGCAGCTTGTCCGGCTGAATGCCGCCCAGGACGCTGACGCCGTTGAACGGTACGACGAGTGGCTTGGTCTGGCTTTTACGGTCGACGACGAAGTGCCGCCCGCCATACGCCTCGAGCCAGAACGCCCGGCCACCAGGCGAATAGCGTTCGAAGCTGTCCAGCCATCCGGCCAGCTCGTCACGCAGGTGCAGTGTACCGTTGACGTTACCGGCCAGGATTGATGCCATTTCCTCTGGCGTCGAATCTTGAACCATCAGGCGTGGGCGCTGCGGCGCCTCCGGCGCTTCAGCTTCTTCGGGCATGTCGGGGGTTTCAGCGTTGTCCTTGGTCGCCTGCTTTACCCTGTCCTCCCACTGCTTCCGCTCTGCCTTGGCTCGCTCCGCGACGGTGGCATGACTCATCAGGACCATGCGGTGCTGCTCGGCCAGTTCACCTTCCATAGTGCGCAAGGGGAGGGTGGCGGCATCGATGCCGGGTGACTTGTTGGACGACGGGTCACCGACAAGACCGCCCCACAGGATACAAGGCTGGTCGAAGCCCTCCCAGGCAGAAACCCAGCGCTTGCCGCCGATCAGCGATGCCGCAACGGTCAGGACACCGATAGCGACATAGTCGACCGGCGCACCCTTGCCCGCGGCCAGATCCCGAACGAGCGGCATCAGGTCGCCCAGCACATCGCCGGGGAAAAGTGGAGCGGGCGCAAGGCTGGCGCGCGTAACCGACATGTCGGGCGTCGACCATCCAGCGGTGCGCCCCGAGGTCGCGTACCCTTCGAAGGGCATCGAGGTGAACGCCTCCGCGTCGTCGAACCGCGATTGCATGGATGCCGCGCTCATGACCGCGTCCCCATCAACTCATCGTTGAAGTCCTTATAGGGTGGGTTCGGGCCCATGATCCGCACCGCCAAGCCCGTTGCTGCGAACGCCTCTGCTGCTTTTCCCGCAGCGACGGATCCAGCAGCGTCGCCATCGGCTCCGATGACGATAGCGCGGGTCACATCCGCGAACGTCATCTGCGGCATCATTGAAGTGCCTGCCGCAACCCACACAGACCGCCCCAGTGCCTGGGCAAGCGTCAGACCGTCCTCAAGCCCTTCGGTGACAATCATGCTCGCTGACGGCGGGCCGAGCTGGATCGAACCACCAACCACATTGCCCAGGCTGTATTTCACCTTTGGCTTGCGATCGGTTTCAGTCGGCACCGTTGCCGCCTTGCGCCCATCATCCGTCAGATAGGTGCGCTGTAGCCCGAGCAACACGCCCGCCGCGTCCGTTACAATGCCGATCAGAGCGGGCAGCGGGTCAGGCCCATTCGCAGCCAACAGCCCGTTGCCCTCGATCTTCGGGGGAGCGATCCGAGCGAACCGCAGACTATGCGGCAGCGGCATCACGATGCCGCGCGAGCGCAGGTATGCTTCCGCAGGCGTGCCGTTGATCGGCATGGACGCGTCGACAATCCGCTGAGCGACTGCCCGCATATCGGCCTTAGGCTTTGCAGGGGCGCGCTGCTGCTCCAGTTCGCGCAAAGCGCCGCGGTCCAGCATGTCGATCGCCTCGAACAGCGACACGCGATATGCTGCCTTCACGAAGTCCAGGACATCACCAGTCCAGCCACACCCGAAGCAATGGGCGCGCTGATCGTCCTTGTAGATCGTAAACGAAGGCGTCCTGTCGGGGTGAAACGGGCAGCATGCTTTCCATTCCCGGCCTGCACGCTGCAGCTTCACGCCCGCCTTGGCAGCAACCCCCGACAATGGGAAACGGTCGCGGATGCTCGCAACGACGGAGGCGAGCGCGTTGGTATCGAGCCGCCGGGTCATGCGTAACGCTCCACGATGGGCAGATCATGCTCGACCGATAGGCGGTGGGCATAATCCGATGCCTGATGCGACTTGGTGAAGCGCACGCCTACGCCACCGCCGCCCATGGGGGCTTTCACCCCGACGATGTAGCCGCTCGCGACGGGGAAGACGCAGACCGACCAGCGTTCCGACTCTTCACCCAGGCCACGCAGTTCGATCAGTTCGGCGGACGGGCGCAGGCCATACAGCCGCTTTTCATCGGCGGAGAGGCGCAGCCGCGCACCCAGCCGCCCCTTCGGGACGGGCTGAGCACGATACCAGGCGTCGAGCGTCGGATAACCGACGATGCCGCGATCCACGCCCAGGACGCGGTCAAGGCTGCGTGATTCATTCGCCTGCCGCCGCAAGGCGGTGACAGCAGCGATCGCACGGGCCTGCACCTCAGGCGTCTGGCGCGACGCGATGGGAATGATGGCGCCGCTCATAGGTCGACCACCATCATGCTGATCCCGGTCCGCTTGGCGACAAGACGCAGGAATTCGTCACGTGCCAGACGATAGGCCGGGAGGTATTTTTGACCAGCGGGGCCGATCGGCATGCGGGGGGACCAGTCCGCCTCAAGCTGCTGGTTGGCGAACCGGAAGGAGACGGTGAACCCGTCCCCGACCGGCGTCGTGCCGCTGAACAACTCGACGGTCATCATGCGGCACCGCCCTTCTGGGCATCGCTATCGTTCGCAGCGTCCGACTGGAACTGAGTGATCCGCCAGACGATTGCCTTCGCGCCGCTGACGTTGCGACGACGCAAGCCGGTGTCGAAGATGGCCTTGCGGTCCTTCAGGGCCGTGAAACGGGGCTGCAAGCTGTACCGGGGATACCCGGCAGCAGCGCAGGTCTCGTCAACCGTCAGGCCATTGGGATGTGCATGCAGCGTTTTCATGACGATGCGCTCAAGGTGGCCCGCAGCGTCCGCAATGGATGCCCATGCTGCGACTGAAGTGTCGGTCTGGCGCATCACCGCATCCCCTCGTTGTAAGAGGGAAGGGCGCCCCAATGAAGGGACGCGATCAGTTCGGCCCGAAGACCGGTCAATCCGAACGCGGCATTCAGCCGTTGAAGCTGTAGGGCGGAGGTGCTATTTCCGAACTCGTCGCAGCCAAGCTGACAAGTTTCGGGAAGCCGCACGGTGCCAGCCGGGCGGCTTTCTCGCTTAATAGGGCGCGAGTGCCCCTTTCCAGTTACCATGGCTGATCACGCAGCCTCGCCAAGCAGGGCACGACGCGCGCTGGCATCGGTAATCAACCGCTTCCGGCCGATCTTGACTGACTCCAGCTGACCGGACGCGATCAGCTCGTAAGCCTTTGTTTTTCCAACACCGTATGCGGCGCAGAAGTTTTTGATTGGGTGAAGCACAGGTTGCATTTGCCGCCTCCATCATGCTGGCGAACGCCAGCGGGCGACTACGGAATTGAACGTGATGGCATCCGGTTAGGATAGGGCTTAACCAGATTTTAGTCGCCATGCCCGGCTGGCGGAGTCGCATATCAGCCCACTTTTTAGCGCGCTCCAGATCACCACCGACGCTCGAAACCACCTCGTCATGATGACGGGCTAGAAATGCCTTGGCCTTGTGATCTGCCTTGACGTCCCATTCCCAAATGGTCTTCTCCGTAATTCTCCCACCTTTGCGGCCGACGTGTCCCGTCGCTGACAGGGCGTTGGCGACGAGCGAGCGAGCCTCCAATTGAGGCGAGCCACAGGACACGAGGACTTTTACCGCCAACAGGCCATATTGCTTCACGAGTTGGCGGCTCAGAGTATCTTTCGCGCTTCCCGCATTTGGCAGGGGTTGCAGCAGGGGCGGCCTTTTCCCGATGTGCAAGTCAAGCAGCGCGCCTTGAAGATCGTGCAGCGCAGCCACTCCGAGATTGTCCTCAAAGGCTGGGATGGCCCTCAGAGCTCCTGTAACACGTTGCACGATGGCAGCGATCAGGGTTTGCGGCGGCTCGCCAAGTCGGCTGACGCAATCCCGAGATTGTCGTGCTTCAAGGTATTTGCCGCCCAAGACATCAAGGTCGTGCATGAGGTCACGCGCCCACTCTTCCGGGTCGAGCTGCTTATTCGCCAAAATTCTGTACCCCGTTTGTGTGCGAGGTCATCGGTCTGGCGAACGAACCCCACGCCTCCAGCAGCCCGCGCCGCATGTCCAGGAACTTGGCGCGCTTGTACGCGCGGATCACCTTGTCGGGCACGACGTGAGCCAGGGCGGCTTCGGCAACTGCGTCGGGCACCTCTGGCATCTTCTCGGCTGCCCAGTCCCGGAACGAGCTGCGGAAGCCATGCACGGTATAGGCGTGTCCCGCGTCCCGCAGGGCCTTGCTCAACGTCATATCAGAAAGCTGCTCACCTTTACGGTTGGGGAAGACGAGGTCGTCGGGCTCATGCCCGCCTTCGTCGAAAATCTGTTTCAGCAGCGCGACCGCTGGCTTGCTCAGCGTGACGGTATGCGCGGTCCTGGCCTTCATCACCTCGGGTGGTCGGTGCCACTCTGCCTTATCGAGGTCGAAATGCTTGCGCCGTGCCGAGCGAACCTCACCCGAGCGGGCGGCCGTCAGGATCGTCAGCAATAGCGCCTGGCGCCCTTTGGTTGTTACCCCGGCATTCAGCTGCGCCACGACGGCTGGGACTTGGTCATAGGGCATGGCGGCGTAATTCCCGCCCTGTGCCTGCTTGGCCAAGCCGACCGTCACCGACTTGCGCGGCGCCTCACTTTTCCGCCACCCCTTCGACTTGGCGAAGTCCAGCACCTTGCTGATACGGAACCTCACTTTCCGCGCCATGTCGGTCTTGCTCGTCCAGATGGGAGCAACCGCGTCCCGGATATGCTCGGCATCGATCCGGTCGACACGCATCTTGCCCAAGGACGGATAGGCGTGATTCTTGAGCGAGTTGAGGAAGACGGTCGCGGTCTTCTCCGACCAGCCGCTCTTCAGCGCGTCGTGGGTCGCTTTCGCTGCTTCCTCGAATGTCGGCACCTTCCGGCGCTCCCGGTCGCGCTCAGCGATAGGGTCCAGGCCGGACTTGGCGGCCGTGCGCAGCAGCCCAGCCTTCTCCCGCGCTTCGCTGAGCGTCAGGACTCTCTTATGCAGGATGGGTATTGCGATCGGGGGAGGGGAGTTGCGATCCGCTCCGACGCGGCTCGACGTGTCGACCGAGCCCAGGCCAATATCCCGCCGCTGCCCATCGACCTGTACGCGCAGCAGCCAGGACTTTGCGCCAGTCGGCTTGGCAAGCAGGTACAGACCATCACCATCGGCATGGCGTCCCGGCTTGGCGTTCTTGACCGACAGGGCTGTCAGCTTGCCCATAATTCTCCCTCAACCGTTCCCTCACTATATCGCGGCTTATAGCGAACGTCCACGAACGATTACGGAACATATGGCCTTTATCTGTTCTCTCCATAGGAGGGGAAGCGGTCGGGAACGAACGGTGGCGGTCAACTAGTTAGATACCGGCCAGGGGCACCATTTCCGGTCAAAGTCGGGCACCGGGGACGGGCTTGGATGTGGTCGACGTGACCATGCAAGCCGACGCTCGCTGACCCATCGCCGCTATCATCTTCTGCGACGGGCGTGATCGTCAACGCCGTTCGGTGCCTGGTCGGTTCACCCCGGACGCGGAGCCGGTCCTAGGCGCGCAATTGCAAGCGCGGCCGACCGGCGCCCGGCGGGTGTGGAAGCTGCCCATCGGATGTGGGGTACGATGCTCGCTAGATGGCCGGATCGACGGGGCACGCGACGGCTGCTCTTGCGCTATCTTATGTCCGACCATAGGATTCCATGACGAGGACGGGACATTATGGCCCGCCACATGAATTGAGAGGATGGGCCGCGCTATGGGCTCGCTTGCCCGGTGCCGAATCCGTCTTCGCAGGCCGATGCGTGGCGTGGCGGCGTTGGCAGGATTGGCGCTGATCGGCGCCGTGGCGGCGCCCGATGGGCCCAGCCTGCGGCTGTCGGGGGATATCGCGCCCGCGCATGATCCGGTGCTCATCCGCGACGGCGCGCATTACTATGCGTATTCGACTGGACAGCGGGGGCGGGGGCCGCTGATCGCGCGGACCTCGCCCGATCTGGTGCATTGGCGCGCTTTGCCGTCCCCCTTGGCCGCGATCCCGGCATGGGCGCTGGCGGCGGTGCCCGACGCGCGCGAGATGTGGGCGCCCGACATCGCGAAGGTCGATGGACGCTATCGACTCTATTACTCGGTATCGACGTTCGGCAGCCAGCGCTCGGCCATCGGCCTGGCGAGTGCGGTGACGCTGGACCCCGCGAGCGCCGATCATGGCTGGCGTGACGAGGGGCTGGTCGTCGCCTCGCGGCCGGGGGATGGCTTCAACGCGATCGATCCGGCCTTTGCGCGCGACCGTCATGGCGGGCAGTGGCTGGCCTTTGGCAGTTTCTGGGACGGGATCCAGTTGGTGCGGCTCGACCCGCGCACGGGCAAGCCGGCCGCCAATGCCGCGATCCGCACCATCGCCCGCCGTGCCGCGGGCGATAGCGAGGGGGGCGGCAACGCGATCGAGGCGCCGTTCATCGTCGATCATGGCGGCTGGTACTGGCTGATCGTGTCGTTCGACCGATGCTGTCGCGGCGCGATGAGCAGCTATCATCTGCGCGTCGGACGCGCGCGATCGATCGAGGGGCCGTATCGCGACCGGGCGGGGCGGGCGATGCTGGACGGGGGCGGCACGGTGTTGCTGCGCGCCGGACCGGCGGACCGGTATCGCGGGCCCGGCCATGCCGGCGTCCTGCATGACCGGGACGGCCGCGACTATCTGATACACCATGCCTATGATGCCGAAGCGAAGGGCGCCTCCACGCTGCGCCTCGCCCGGCTGCGCTGGGACGCGCAGGGCTGGCCGATCGTGGAAGGGGAGACATCATGATTTCGAACGGATTGACCCGGCGCGCGCTGATCGCAGGCGGGGCCGCACTGGCCGCGACGCCGGCATGGGGACGGCGGCGACCGGAGGGCGAGCGGGTGACGAACCCGCTGATCCGGCAGCGCGCCGATGCGCAGATCGCGCTTCAGGCGGATGGGCTCTATACCTTCATGGCGTCGGTCCCCGAATATGACCGGGTGGTGCTGCGCCGTGCCGCGACGATCGCCGGACTGGCGACCGCGCCCGAGACGGTGCTGTGGCGGCGGCCGGCATCGGGCAGGATGGCCGGGCATATCTGGGCGCCGGAAATCCACCAGATCGATGGCCGCTGGTATGTCTATGTCGCGGCGGGCGACGGCGGCGACGTCTTCCACATCCGCACCTATGTCCTCCAGTGCGACGGACCGGACCCCGTCAAGGGGCGATGGTCGGTACTGGGCCAGTTGCAGACGCCGTGGGATACGTTCACGCTGGATTCCACGACCTTCGTCCATCGCGGCACCCGCTATCTCGCCTGGGCACAGAAGGAGCCGGGGATCGACACCAATTCCAACCTCTATCTCGCGCCGCTGTCCAGCCCGACGACCCTGGCGGCCAGGCCCGCCCGCCTGACCGTGCCGACGTTGCCGTGGGAAATACAGGGGTTCAAGGTGGCGGAGGGGCCGGCGCCGTTGATCCGCAACGGACGCGTCTTCATGACCTATTCGGCGAGCGCCACCGATGCGCGGTACTGCATGGGCATGCTGACCGCGCGCGACGATGCCGACCTGATGGACCCTGCCGCCTGGACCAAGACGCCCGAGCCCGTTTTCCGCAGCGCGCCCGAACGCCGCGTCTTCGGCCCCGGACATAACAGCTTCACCGTCGATCGGGCCGGCCGCGACGTGCTGGTCTATCATGCGCGGGACTATGAGAAGATCACCGGCGATCCGCTGTACGACCCCAATCGCGACACGCGCGTGCAACGATTCGGTTATCGTGCTGATGGAACGCCCGATTTCGGTCGGCCGCTGGCGAATGGGCCGACCATCATCTGAATCGGCGACCCGGCGCCGGCATGATCGCGATTAACCCAGACAAAGTATCGCAATGTCGGCGTCGCGGTGAGATTTCAGGAATTCATAAATTCCTTAATGAAATCAAAGCTGATGGCGCTAACAACGGTAAACTGCCCTTTTTCGGGGGGTGTGACCGAAAATCCACGCCATCCTAACGACTTCATCTTTTTGTCATACAGGGTTGACGGGCCTTTCCGATAGTCAGACAAATGTCCTCGCCAGGTACCGAAAGTTCGGGCCGTACGAGGGGATGAGGAATGAAGCACCATAGTCTGCTGCTGTCGGTCGCACCGCTGGCGCTGATCGCGGCGCCCGTCATGGCGCAGCAGGTCACGCCGGCTCAGGAGGCGCAGGCCGCCGACCCCAACGCCCCGATCGAGGCGCAGGCCCCCGTCGCGCGCAAACAGGCCACCGCCAGCGCCGCCGGTCGCAGCCCCGGCACGCAGGCGACCGAAAATCTCGATAGCAATGTCGACCCGCGCGACATCGTCGTGACCGGCTATCGCGCGAGCTTGGGCTGCGCGCAGGCGATCAAGCGCAACTCGGACGCGATCCTCGACGCCATCGTGGCGCAGGACATCGGCAAATTGCCCGACAACACGGCGGCCGAATCGCTGGCGCGCGTGACCGGCATCCAGGTCAATCGCTATAGCGACGAAGTGACCCAGGTGCTGGTCCGCGGTCTGCCCGACGTGGCCACCACCTTCAACGGTCGCGACATCTTCACCGCCGAGAACCGCCGTGCCGCACTTCAGGACTTTCCCGCCGGCGCGCTCGCGGGCCTGGAAGTGTACAAGTCGGGCACCGCCGATCTGCTGGAGCCGGGCCTTGCGGGCCTGATCAACGTGCGGTCGCGTCGCCCCTTCGACTTCGACAAGGGGCTGACCGTCGCCGGCGGCGTGCGCGGCACGTATAACGACCAGACCAAGAAGTTCGACCCGCTGGGCAACCTGCTGCTCAGCCAGCGCGCCGACACCGCGATCGGTGAGATCGGCTGGTTGATCAACGCCGCCTATACCCAGGCGCAGTATCGCAACGCGGTGCGCTGGGGCGAGGCCAGCGTGGTCAATCCCACCACGGGTACGACGGTGCTGCCCGCCTCGGTCGGTCGCGATTTCAAGATTCCCACAGCGGTCGGCGTCTATAACGACAGCGGCAAGCGTTGGCGCCCGGCGATCAACGCCAGCGTCCAGTGGCGTCCGGCCCATAATCTCGAACTCTATTACGACTTCCTCTATCAGGGCTATCGCGGCGAGATCGCCAATGACTGGTTCCGCGTGCCGCTGCTCGACAACAACCCGACGCTCAGCAACGTCGTGCTGCGCCCCGGCCAGCCCGAGCAGGTCGACAGCCTGACCAAGATCGGCGGTTTCCGTCCCGAGGCCTATCGCAGCACGCGCAAGGGCTATACCAATACCTATCAGGCCGCCGGCGGCGCGAAATGGGATATCGGCCGCGCGCATCTGTCGACCGATCTCGCCTATACCAATTCCATGTATGGCGAGGACGAGTGGAGCTTCGACACCGCCTTCTCTCGGGCACCGACCGCCGATGTCCGGTTCTTCGTCGACAATGGCGTGTCGTTCAACCTGCCGGGGTTCGATAACGCGAACCCCGCCAATTATATCTGGCGCGGCTATTTCGAGGCGACCTATCGTGTCCAGGGCAAGGGGTGGCAATGGCGCACCGATCTGGACCTGGAAACCGATCTGTCGCTGATCCCGCGTCTGCAATTCGGCGTGCGCTGGACCGATCGTGACGCCTCGCTGAAGCGCGGCAATCGTTATGCCTATACCGAGCCGTTGGCGATCGGGCTGGCGCAGACGCCGACGGGCGATCTGGGTCTGACGCAGGATGCGTTCCGTACCGACCAGGGCTTCCGCAGCTGGCTGATGCCCAGCCGCGACGGCATTGCCGGCAATGCCGCGCAGCTTCGCCAATTCTCGTACGACGCGCTGGCACGACTGGTCGCGGCCAATCCGGGTGATACCGGCTATCGCGATGCGCTGGGCCGGTTCGCGACGCAGAATGTCCAGCTCAATCCGCTGGAGGCGTTCCTGGCCGATGAGCAGACCTATGCCTTTTACGGTCAGGCGAAATATGAATTCTACCTGGGCAGTGTCCGCTTCGATGGCTTGATCGGCACGCGTGTCGTCAACACGGTCGGCACCTATCAGGGCATCTCGACGGTCGAGTTCGACGGGGTACGGCGCAGCGAGCCGCGCCTGACCCGCGCCAATTATGTCGACGTGCTGCCGAACGTCTCGTTGCGTATCCGGCCCGATGACAAGATGCAGATCCGCTTCGGCGTGACCAAGACGCGGACCAAGCCCGAATTCGGTCAGCTGAACCCCGCGCTGAACATCACGCAGAACACGCAGGCGGTGGTTCCCGACCAGCCGCTCGATCCGCGCTTCCCGGCGGGGCTCAATACGCGGCCCAACGCCTTCGGCAGCGGCGGCAACCCCGACCTCCAGCCGCTGACCTCGACCAATTATGATGCAACGATCGAATATTATTTCTCGCCGACCGCCTCGATCACGGCGGCGGTCTTCTACCGCGATCTGAACGGGTTCATCGACCGCTACGTCAACCGTACGATCGACCCCGTCTATGGCCTGATCGAGATCACCCGGCCCGAAAATGCCGGCAAGGGCCGGATCAAGGGCGTGGAAGTCGGCGGCCAGAGCTTCTTCGACTTCCTGCCGGGGTTGTGGAGCGGTTTCGGCATCCAGGCGAACGTGACCTATCTGGAGGGCAAGCAGCGTTATCCGGCCAATCTGTTCGCCTCGACCGGCGGTACCGAGACCGAGGCGCCGTTCGTGCCGATCACCGGCCTGTCGAAATGGACGTACAATGTCGCACTGTTCTACGAAAAGGGTGACGTGTCGACCCGCTTGTCGTTCAACAATCGCGACGCGTTCCTGAACGGCAACTTCATCAACGGCGACGGTTTCTATAATGGCGAGGGTACGCGGCGAATCCAGCGTCTGGACTTCGCGTTCAACTACAACCTGACCAAGGAAATCACCGTCGCTTTCGACGCGGCGAACCTGCTGGCCAAGCCGTTCAACAATTATATCAGCTATGACAATGGCCTGTCCTACCCGCGCGACGTACGCGACGAGGGCCGCTATTACGGCGTGGGCGTCCGCTTCCGCTTCTGATCCTTCGTCGATCTTGGGTCCCCTTCATGGGCGGGAGTGGCGCACACGCCATTCCCGCCTTTTTTGTGGCGACTATTTCCTCCCCTTCCAGGGGAGGAAAGCGGGGCATCCAAATCGGCGTCAGGCAAAACAAAACCCCGCCGGTCGAGCGACCGGCGGAGTTCGTCATGTCGGGTCCGGGAGGATCAGACCAGCGCGTTGCGGCGGATCAGTTCCTTATACCACAGCGCGCTCAGCTTGGGCGTGCGCTTCTGGGTGGCGAAGTCGACATGGTGGATGCCGAACCGCTTGCCATAGCCATCGGCCCATTCGAAATTGTCCATCAGGCTCCACAGGAAATAGCCCTTGAGCGGGTATCCCTCGGCCGCCGCGCGGCGGAACTGGCCCAGATAATTGCGCAGGTACATGATCCGGTCCGAGTCATCGACCAGGCCCGAGGCATTGAGCGTGTCGTCCGCCGAGGTGCCGTTCTCGGAGATGTAGATTGCCTTGGGCTTCCACAGCTCGCTGACCGCGCGCACGCCCCAATAGGCGGCTTCGGGGCCGACATAGAGCCAGGGCGAGGCCATGCGCGGCGACTGCGGCAGATGGGGCAGGGGGGTGTAGCCGCGCGGGTCATTGGCGTCGGCCTTGACGAAGGTCGGCGTGTAGATGTTGAGCGCGACGAAATCGAGCGGGCTGCCGATTACGGCCATATCGCCGGCCCGGACCTTCGGCGCGTTCGCCCCGGCCGAGGCCAGATAGCTGTCGATATAGCGGCCTTCCATGACGGCGGTCAGGAACATCGCATTGTCATCGCGGAACGCCTTCTTGGCCGCCTCGATATGCTCGGGCGTCTCGATCGCGGGGACATAGATGTTGGCGTTGTCGGCGATGCCGACCTCGGTCCCCGCCTTGGCATTCGCGCGGATCGCCTGCACGCCCAAGCCGTGCGCGAGCACGCCATGATGGCGGACCTGGTTCACCTGCGCGGGCGCCAGCTTCAGGCCCGGTGCGTGGATGCCGACCATATGGCCCAGATCGGTAAAGCAGCGCAGTTCGTTGACCGTCATGAAGCGGTGGACGCGATCGGACAGCTTGCCCGCCATGAAGCCCGCATAGTCCGCGAACGCCTTGGCGGTGTCGCGATTCTGCCAGCCGCCGGGCAACGCCTGCGGCAGGTCCCAGTGGAACATTGTGACGTTGGGCTGGATGCCGGCTTCGAGCAGCGCGTCGATCACGCGGTTATAATAGTCGATGCCCTTGGGGTTGGGCTTGCCGCGCCCCTCGGGGAAGATGCGCGACCAGGCGAGCGACATGCGATACGCCTTGATGCCCAGATTGCGCATCAGGGCGATGTCCTCCTTGTACCGGTGATAGCTGTCGCAGGCGACGTCGCCGGTATCGCCGTTCGCGACCTTGCCGGGAGTGTGCGAGAACACGTCCCAGTTGGTCTGGCCGCGCCCGTCCTCGTTCACCGCGCCCTCGATCTGATAGGCGGCGGTGGCGGTGCCCCAGAGGAAATCCTTGGGAAAGCTCTGGTCGAGCGGCGTCTGCGCAGCGGCGCGGGCGGCGGTCAGCGCGGTCCCACCGGTGGCGAGCGCGGCGCTGCCCATCGCCATGCCGTGCTTCATGAAATTACGACGGTCCATATTCTGATACCCCTCCGAAAATATAAGCTGCAATACAGGTGTTTAGCGGCGCGATGCTGACAATTCGCTGGCCAGCCAGACGAGCGGCGCGTTCCAGTTGATCGCGACCTCGTTATGCGCATAGGCGCGGATGTCGTCGGTCCAGCAGCGTTGCGGCGCGCAATGCCCTTTTAGCGCCGCCGAGGCGCTTTCGGGAAAGCTCAGGCTGTTGGCGCCGCCCGACACCACGCCCGGCGGCGGCCCCGGCATCCGGGCATCCATCTGATGCGCCCAGAAACGGTGATGCGGATTGCGCAGCGGCTTCCACCCGAAGCCGCTGACATAGCTCTGGTCGAGCGGATTGCGGCCCAGCACATAGTCCATCGCGTCGACGGCCGCGTCGCGGTAGCGCGCCTCGCCCGTGAAGCGCGCGGCGAGCGACAGGATCATGCCCCGGTTCAGAAAATTGCTGCTCGACCCCCAGGGATAGGCGGTGCCGGCATAGGGCAGGTGATAGCCCGATTTGGCTTCCTCGGCGACGAAGCGATCGGCCAGCGCGATCAGCCTGGCGCGCGCGGCGGCGCGTTCCTCTGGCATGACCCGGTCGGCGGTCGCCAGCGTGATCGTGCCCAGCACCGCGACGCTGCCCCAACTCGGCTCGCCCGAGAGCGGCGCGGTGTGGAGCGGCATCCGGTGCAGCGCCTCGGCCAGCTCGGGCATGCCGGTCGTGGCGAACAGCTCGGCGGTGGCCCAGTACAGCTCGTCCGACAGGTCATTGTCGCCATAACCGCCGCTGCCGGTAAAGGCCTGCGCGGCATAAACGTCCGGATTGCGCAGCGCCGCGCGATACGCCTTGCCGGCGGCGATCAGGCAGGTGTTGGCGAACGCGTCGTCGATCCCGCGCCAGATGCGCGCGCATTGCGCCGCCGTGGCGGCGAGGTTCAGCGTCGCCGCCGTACTGGGCGGGTAGAGCAGTCGCTCCTCCCGATCCTCGGCCGGGTTGGTCGGGATCTTGGTCCAGTTGCGATCGGCGACCTTGTGATGCGCCATGCCGCCGGCATCGACATCGGTCAGCGTCAGGGGGCCGCGTCCCTGCCGCCCCAGCGGCAGCGCCAGATGCTGGCCATCGGGCACCTGCATCGCCAGCAGGAAGCGCATTTCCCAGCGCGTCTCGTCGAGCAGGTCGTCGATGCGGTTCCCCGCCTCGGGCAGCGCGGCGCTGCCATCGGGGAAGGGCGGCGCGGCGGCGTTAACCTCATAGAGATTTTGCAGCGTCCACAGCGCGATGCCGCCATTGACGACATATTTGCCCTGGTCGCCGGCATCATACCATCCGCCGGTGACGTCGCGCGTATAGGGGCAACCCGGCCAGTCGGCGCCGGCCAGATCGCGGCCCTTGAAACAGGTCACGACTTCGCGGAGATGCCCGGCGGCACGCGCCCATTGCGGACCGCCGGCAAAGCGCGCCTCGATCGGTATGCCCGCGCGCTGCTGATAGAAGAAGTTGAGCGCCGCGCGGGCCAGCGGGCGATAGGTGTCGGCGGCGATTGCGAATGGGTGGCTGGTCCGGCCATCGACTTGCAGGCGATAAGTGCCCGGTTTGGCGACGCGGCTGAAGTCGATCTGGTGAACCATGTCCCCCGATGCGGCGTCGGCGCCGAACGGCACGGTCTGCCCCTCCGCCACGGTGCGCCCGGCCGCATCGATCACCTGCCAGGGCAGCGGCGTGGTGCCGTCATGCGCGAGGATCGCACGCTTGGCGGTATCGGGGCGAAAGCCGATCTGGTTGAGATGCGGGCCGGGCGCATCGGTCGCGCCGATCAGCGCCAGCGCGACCAGCGGCAGGGCGAAGCGCATCCTCACAATAGCGGCCCCCGGCCGGGCGTCGCACCTTGTCGGGCGAAGTCGAACCCCGATCCCGTGCCGCCGGTCAGGCCGGGTGCGAGCGGCGACGGGGCGGTGGCGCGCAGGAAATCGCCATGGCTGGGCAGCCGCGCGGCGGTGTCGGCATAGCCCGCGCGCATCTGCTCCAGCGCCTGCGCGACCAGATGTTCGTCGAGCGCGTCGACGGCCGGCTCCCAATGCTGCGGCACGATGCCCTGGCCGAGGCCCACCGCGACCCAGCTGGGGTTGCTGAACAGGTCATAGCCTTCGCGGAACAGCCGGCCCTTGCCCGCCCACAGCGCCATCTTGCGCGCCAGGCTGTCTGGCACGTCCATCGTGCGCACCTGATTCCAGAAGGGCGTGTCGTCGCGCCGCGTCGCCTTGTAATGGAAGATGATGAAGTCGCGCACATCCTCATACAGGTCGCGCATCTGACGGTTGAACTCGGCGCGCTCGGCGGGGTCGAAGCGATTGTCGGGGAACAGCGCGATCAGGCGTTGCAGCGCCGCCTGGACCAGATGGATGCTGGTCGACTCCAGTGGCTCCAGGAAGCCGCTCGACAGGCCGAGCGCAACGACGTTGCGGTTCCAGCTCTCGCGCCGCCGCCCGGCGGTGAAGCGCAGGCGTCGCGGATCGCCGAGCAATTCGCCCTCCAGCGCGCCCAGCAACTGCGCCTCGGCATCGTCGTCGGCCAGATGATCGCTGCAATAGACCAGGCCATTGCCCATCCGGTGCTGCAATGGGATGCGCCATTGCCATCCCGCCTCGCGCGCGGTCGCACGGGTGAAGGGATCGGGCTCGCGCGGGTTCGGCAGCGCGCACGGCGCCGCGACCGCGCGGTCGCAGGGGAGCCATTGCGCATAGCTTTCGTAACCGGTTTCCAACGCGCCCTCGATCAGCAGACCGCGAAAGCCCGAGCAGTCGATGAACAGCTCACCCTCGATCCGCCGGCCATCGGCCAGCGTCACCGCGCGGACATGACCGTCCTCGGGGCGCAGGTCGACGCCCTCGATCCGCCCCTCGACGCGCGTCACGCCACCCCGCTCGGCATAGCCGCGCAGGTAACGCGCATAAAGGCCGGCATCGAAGTGGAAGGCGTAGAACAGCTCGCGCACCGGCGACTGCGCATCGGGGCGTGCCCGGCCGAACCGGCCAGCCCTCGCGGCCATCGCGCTCATCGACCATTCGGCGATGTCGGGCAGCGCGCGCCGGCTGCGTTCGCGCAGCCAGAGCTGGTGGAAATGGACGCCTTGCAGGTCCTGACCGAAACGGCCGAAGGGATGGAAGTAACGCTCGCCGCGCTGGCCCCAATCGACGAATTCGATGCCCAGCTTGAACGTGCCCGCCGTGGCCGCGAGGAAGTCGTTCTCGTCCAGCCCCAGCATCTGGTTGAAGCTCAGGATCGGCGGGATCGTCGCCTCGCCAACGCCGACCGTGCCGATCTCCTCGGACTCGACCAGCGTGACGTGGGTATAGCCATTGTTGAGCAGCCGCGCGAAAGCGGCGGCGGCCATCCAGCCGGCGGTGCCGCCGCCGACGATCACGACCTGACGGATCGCATGCTCCGGGATCGGGGGCTGGCTCATCGGGAAAGGCGTCTCGACTGGGCCGCGCGCCATTCGGCATGGGCGGGGGCCTGGGGAAGGGCGGCGGCGATCGCGCCGGTCATCTGCGTCATGGCGGCCTTGGCCTCGGCCGGGGGCACGGCATGGACCAGCGGATCGACCCGGCGCGGCAGATGACCCTGGCCGAGCAGCACGGCGGCCCAGCTGTCGCGGGTGAAGGTCTCTTCTTCGTAGAAGGGCAGGCGGCCGCGTTCCTCGAACTGCGCCAGCGTATGCGCCAGGCTGTCGGGGGCTGTGACCTGCGCCAGCGCACGCCACATCGGCTCGGGGCGGGTGGCGGTGCGATAGTGCATCGCCAGGAAGTCGCGCACCCGCTCCGCCTCCGCCAGTGTCTGGCGGTTGAAGTCGGCCGCCTCGACCGGGGCCAGGGCGCGGTCGGGCAGCATGGTGATCAACCGGTCGACCGCGCTCAGCGCCAGATGCAGGTTGCACCATTCGAGCGGCTCGACCTGGGTCGCGGCGTCGCCGATCGCGACGCAATTGCCGCGCCAGGGTCGGGGGCGCGTGCCGGCGCGAATGGCGATCGGGGGCGCGGCCGTTACACCAAGCCCGCCGAGCATGGCGGCGGCCTCCGCGTCGCTCAGGTACGTGCTGGCATAGGCCAGGCCCATTTGCCGTCCGCTCGACCAGCCCCATCCCGCCCCATGCGCCTCGACCGGGGTCAGCACGGGCGCGTTCTCCACCTGCGGTCGATCCGCCAGCAGCAGGCGGTCGCACGGCAGCCAGCGCGACCAGTCGTCCCGCTCGTGATCGATCGCGCCACGAAGCCGCGCCGCAGGGCCAGTGGCGTCGATGAACAGATCGGCGGTCAGCGTCTCGCCGGTGATCGTCCGAACCTCGGTCAGCATGCCATCCGCGCATTCGACCGCTGCGATCTCCCTCGCCAACTCGCGCACGCCGACGTGCAGGCCGAAGGCGCGGATCATCGCTAGGTGGCGCTCAATGTCGAGCGTCAGGCCATATTCGTGGCCAGCGAAGACCGTGCCCGGCGTCGGCGGCACGAAGCGCCCGGCCCGCGCGAGCTGCGCGGCGGGGGCGAAGGCGTCGAACGGGGTGACTAGCCCGGCCTTGGCGGCGCGGACCCAATGAAGGTGAAAGCCCGCCGGCCCGATGGGATGGCCATAGGGGCCATAGGCGTGCACATAATCGGGCAGTCCATCGGCCCAGCCGGTGAAGCGCGTGCCCAGACGATAGCCTGCACCCGCACGCGTGATCCCGTCATCCTGGCCGATACCCAGATCGCCCTGAAAACCGAGCAGCGAGGGCAGTGTGCAGGCGATCCGATCGGCCAGTGCCTCTGCCACGACCGGCGTCGCCAGCAGCGTGACGTCGAGGAACGGCGCGCGCCGCTTCAGGGCGGCGGCGGCGTACCAGCCGGTCAGCCCACCCCCCGCGACCAGCACCCGGCGGATCGGTTCGTGCGCGCTCACGCCGCTGCTTCCATCGGGCAATAACGCTCCAGAAATGCGCGGTGATCGGGACGCGTGCCCACGTCGCGCACGATGTCGCCGCGCAGGGCCGCGACCGCCTCGGCCAACTCCGCCGATCCGGCCATGTCGGCGCGCGGGTCCCACCCCTCTGGCACGATGCCCTGACCCAGATAGACCGCGATCCAGCTGGCATCCAGGAACACGCCCTCGCGATACTTCACCACCCGCGCGCGGCGCCGCCACAGCTCCAGCTTCTCTGCCAGGCTGTCGGGGATCGGCATCGTCCGCACATAGTTCCAGAAGGGCGAATCGTCGCGCGTCGTGGCGTGGTAATGCAGGATCAGGAAGTCGCGGATGCGGTCATATTCTAGGCTCAGGACCTATTAAATAGCTTGCGAGGTCAAGGCAGGGTTGATTCATTGGCGTCGAAGGAGCCGCTGATGAGTGACCTATTCTGGCTGA